>JAYVDT010000197.1:0-5926 GCA_043749265.1 Rhodanobacteraceae bacterium
GGTACCGTCACTCGCGTCGCGAACACATCCCCGCCCATCGCATCAATCTTGCTCAGCAGCCCGCTATAAATCTCAACCATTACCCACAAAGCGGCGCGACTATCAGCGTCAATCAAGGGTAGTAATTCGCGCGCCGACTTGTAGTAATTCGATGCCTGGACAGACATCGCCGCCACCAACGCTCGTTCGTTCGCTTTCATCTCGCGTCTCGTTGCCAGCGCCAGAATGTCATCATTAATTATCTTAAACTCTGCCAGCATCGCCTGCGGCAGATAGATCCTGTTGCGTTCCGCATCTTCCTTGATATCGCGCAAAATGTTCGTCAGTTGAAAGGCAATCCCGGTCTTCTCCGCCAGCAACTCCGCCGCAGGATCGGTATAGCCAAAGATCCGAATGCAAACCAGTCCTACAACCGACGCCACCAGATAACAGTATTGGTACAAATCCTCAAATGTCCGGTATCCCTGGAGCCCCTTCCCAAGATCAACGCTCTGCCCAGGCAATCCATCACCCGGCTCCAGATCCATTGTCGTCCCCCGCACCAGGTCTTCCAGCAATTCCTGCGGGATGCCAAACCGCCATTGCGTATCCGCCAACGCCAGAAATACTGCATCTTTTTCATTTACGCCACTACCGCGTGAAGCCCTCCAGGCATCCAGCCATTCAGCCATGATGACCCGCCGCTGCTCCAGCGTCTTCGACTCATCATCCGCAATGTCATCGGCCCGCCGCATAAACGCATAGACCGCACACATCGCGTCGCTTTTGGGCTTTGGCAGCACACGAAAGGCATAGTAAAAATTCTTTGCCTCCCGCTTGGCAATATTGCGGCAATGAGCGTACGCCTCATCGAGTGTCATCGCGGCCGACCTCCGCCTGGCAGCAATGCCACGAACTTCCCATTCAGCGCTCGCATTAACAGCAAAGCCTTCGCCCCCTTCGAAACGGAAGGTCGCGACTTCAGTACGTCATACTCCTGCCCGACAATACCCGCTAGTGCAGCCTCGCCCCCCTGGCTAAACAATCGCAGCGTCACAGCAAGCTGCCGATCGACGCGCTCACTCACTTCGGCCCCCTCACGCAGCATTGCTCCCGTATAAGTCACCAGATACTGCATCATCGCCCGGAACTGCGGTGTGAACCGCCGCTCCGCGATCATCGCATCCGTCACGCCAAATCGCTGCATCGCATCCGCCGGCAGATACCTGCGCTCCCGCTCCCCATCCTCCACGACATCCTGCCAGAAGTTCGTAAGCTGCAACGCTGTACAGACTTTATCTGAAAGCTGTGCGCGCTCTTCATCGTGATATCCCGAAACCCAAAGCACCAGTCGTCCCACCGGATTCGCAGAAAGCCGCGAGTAATTCATCAACTCATCCAGCGACTCATACCGCGACTTGACCTGATCCATCTCAAACGCCCGAATCAAATCGTTGAAGTGATGCTTCGGCGCCTTCGTCTCAAAGATAGTCTGCTGCAGCGCAATAAACACCGGATGCATTGACCGGGCTGGAGCCTCATAGCACTCATCCAGCATCACCCTCCACTCACCTAGCAGCCTAGTCGCCACAGCCTTATCCGCAACCTCGTCCCCCAGATCATCCGCCACCCGACTGAACGCATAGATGCTCTCAAAGTAAGGTCGAATCCTCTTCGGCAAGAACCACGTCGCTACATGGAAATTCTCATAATGGCTTGTTGCCAAGTTCCGGCACCACTTTTGCGCCTCTTCCAGTGTCGGCCGCGTCTGCGGGAACGCGTACTCTGCCGGAGCACCCACCAGCTTTACGTTCTGTGCCCCGGCCATCAATCAATCAGCTCCGGAAACACCGCGGTCTTGATCTCCCGCACGCCGCCCCGAGAAGACCGAGTCACCATTGCACGAAATACCTCCGGCACGTCGTCCAACGATGCCCGGCCCGTAATAAATTCCGCACTCTGAAACCGTCCACTCGCAATCAGCTCAAACGCCGTCCTGCAAGTCGCCGGCGTGTGATGAAAGCTCGCCTTCAGCGTGATATCCCCGTAGTGCAGACGATTCGTATCCAGCGACACAACCGTCCCACTCGGCGGGCCACCGAAGAAATTCACCAGCCCTCCCTTGCGCACCATTCCCACCGCCCATTCCCACGTCGCCGGCGTCGCCACAGCCTCAATGACCACATCGGCCCCGCGACCATCCGGTGTCAATGCCCGCGCCGCTTCGACCACTTCCCCAACCTTATCTACTCGCAGCACCTGCCGCGCTCCAAACAACTTTGCCGTCTCTACCTGGTCCGCCCGCTTCACAACCGCAATCACATCCACCCCAGCCAGCGACGCCGCATGCGTAAACATCAAACCGATCGGCCCCGCCCCAATCACGATCATGCTGTCTCCAGCACCAGCCCTGCTCTCCTCCAGCCCCCGAATCACGCAAGCCAAGGGCTCAGTCAGCGCCGCATGCTCCAACAGCACAGCATGCGGTACCGCCAGCGTATTCTTCTCAACGATCCGCGCCGGCACCCGCAGATACTCCGCATAAGCCCCGTTGTTGAATAGCAGATCATCGCAAAGATTCTGCTGCCCCCGCTCGCAGAAGTAACACACATCGCATGGAGCCGAGTTCAACGGCACCACGCGGTCGCCCACCGCGAATTTCTCCACCCCCTCGCCCACATTCGAGACAAAACCCGCAAGTTCATGCCCAAAAGGCATCGGCGGCTGCAACATCCGGGCATGGTATCCACGCCGATAGACCTTCAAATCCGTTCCACACGTGAGCGCAGCTCCAACCCGCACAACGATCTCCCCCGGCCCTGCGACGGGGATATCCACCCGTTCCAGCCTCAGGTCTTCCCTGCCGAACAGAACCGCTGCGTTCATCAAAGCTATGTTCATCTCTCCCATCTTCTCATCTTCCAATTCCTGATATAGCTGTCGAAGCTACGCTCTTCACAGCCGAAACGGATAATCCTGCATCTGATAAGGTGAGCCTACATACGAATGCCCTTAGCCTCGATCGAAAGCTTTACAAAAGACCGGATCGCGTCCGTCCAGAACTATTCCTCGTTGGCCTGGAACGCGGTGGCAAATCTGTTTTCAACCCCCCGTTACTGGTCAGACGTATTTACCCAGATGGATTCCATCGGCATCGGGTCCCTGCCTATCGTCGTCCTCACCGGATTCTTCACCGGCTGCGTACTTGCCCTGCAATCCGCCACGTCGCTTAGAGAGTTCGGCGCCATCAGCATGACCGGCTCGCTCGTCTCGCTTTCCATGGTCAAGGAACTTGGCCCCGTCCTCACTGGCCTCATGGTCTCCGGCCGTAACGCTTCCGGCATGGCCTCGGAACTCGGCTCGATGAAAGTCACCGAACAGATCGACGCCATGCGCGCCCTTGGCACGGACCCCATCCGCAAGCTCGTCACACCCCGCCTCGTCGGCACTGTCTTCATGCTCTTTTTTCTCACTATCGTCTCCGATGCAGTAGGCATCGCCGGCGGCGCCCTCGTCTCCATCACGATGCTTGGCCTCAACTTCAACTCCTACTTCCACACCTCCTACCGCTCGCTCGTCTACGGAGACGTCGTCCAAGGCCTCACCAAGCCCATCTTCTCAGGCTTCATCATCGCCACCGTCGGCTGCTACTTCGGCATGAACACCAAGGGTGGAACCCAGGGCGTCGGCAAAGCCACTACCTCCGCTGTCGTCTGCTCTTCCGTCTTCATCATCGTGGTCGACTTCCTCGTCACCCGCCTGATGATCGGCATCTTCGGAAGTTAGGGAAAATTACCTTTGGGTGTAGAGGGAGCCATTGGTACAAACAGCGTTTTCGCTCAAGGAAAGCGGCACTGCACAATACATTTACTCCACAACAACAGGTAATTTGCAGAAACGGCCATGCCAGACCCCACCCCCAACTCGCAGCCCCCCGCCGCCGACGGCCCACTCGTTGTCTTCGACAAGGTATCCATCACCTTTGACCGCGACCCCGTCCTTAAAGACATCTCCTTTACCGTCGAGCGCGGCCAGACCCTCATTATCCTCGGCCCCGCCGGCACCGGTAAGTCAGTGCTCATGAAGCTTACCAACGGCCTTCTCCGCCCCGACTCCGGAACGATAACCGTCTTCGGCGAAGAGGTCTCCAGCATGCGCGAGGGCGATCTCTTCAAGCTCCGTCAACGCATCGGCATGGTTTTTCAGGAGTCCGCCCTCTTTGACTCGCTCTCCGTCGAAGACAACGTCGCCTACCGCCTCCACGAAGAGGGCATGCCTGACGAGGAAGCCCACAAAAAAGTGGAAGAAGTCCTGAACTTTGTCGAGCTGCCCAACGCCATCGACAAGTTCCCCTCAGAGCTCTCCGGAGGCATGCGACGCCGCGTCTCCATCGCCCGTGCCATCATCACCGGCCCGGACCTTATCCTCTACGACTCGCCCACCGGCGGCCTGGACCCGATCACCTCGACCACCATTGTTGAACTCGTCGTCAAGCAACGCGACGTCTCCCACACCACCTCGCTCCTCATCACCCACCGCCTGCAGGACGCCTTCACCCTCGCTACCCATCACTTCAACATCGAAGCCAATAAGATGGAGCTCATCCCGAACGGCGCCATTGACGACAGCACCCGCTTCCTCATCCTCAATGAGGGCTCCGTCGTCTTCGCTGGCACCACCGAGGAACTGGTCAACTCCAAAGACCCCTGGATTATGGAATACATAGCCTAGGCAACACTCCGGCCAAGCCTCTTTTGTAGTCATCCCGAAGGGATCTGCGGTCGCCGTTGCCTCTGGCGGTTGCCTCTTACTCTCGCCGCCCCTTCACCCACTCTGCATACGGAATCCGAGGCATCGTCAAAAACGAATCTCGCGTCTTCACATAGCTTCCAAGCCCATTCATTCGCCCAATCGCGTGCAGCTCCTCCGCCTTGATATAAGGCCCCGCAGCATCAACAAACTTATCCTCTACAAACATCGCTACCACCCGCCCCAGGATCACCCGCGACCGGCCAATCTCAATCGTCGAGTGCTCCACGCACTCCAGGGCCGCATGCGCCGTCTTGATGCGCGGCACTTTCACCACACTCGAAGCCATTGTCTCGAGCCCCGCCAGCTCCAATTCATTTACCTCGGCAGGAAAGTCCGTCGCGCACACATTCATGGCGTGCATCAGGTCTTCCGTCACCACATTTACAACAAACTCGCCGCCCTGCCGAATATTCCGCGCCGTATCTTTTGGCACATACCCGCCATCCGGACGATCCGTCACGCCCAGCCCCACAATTGGTGGATCCGTGCAGAGATAGTTGTACGCACTAAAGGGCGCCGCATTCAACCGGCCCTCCGCGTTCATGCTCGTCACCAGCGCAATCGGCCTCGGCGCCACCAGACCGATCAAGAGGTTATAAATCTGCCGCGGGGCTACTTTGCTCACTTCAAAGATCATCTCAACAGACTACCGCATTCAGCCTGCGAAAAGCCTCAACCGAGCGCCGTCACAATCGCCATCTTCACCCTATTCCATGACTTGCTCTGAGGGTCCACAACATCAAGATGATCCGCCCCTGGGATGATATCCACCGTCACCCTCTCACCCATCCCGCGCCCCCGCTCCGCCCACTTCAGCGGAAGCTTCAGTGGAATCTGGTCATCCGCCGTCCCCTGCAAAAGAAACTGGGGAATATTCAGCGGCAGCAACTCCCCAGGATTCCCACTCGCATAGCGATCCGGCGCCTCCGACGGCGGGACTCCCATTAGGTTGATCACTTCCTGCTTGTCATGCGCGAAGGTAGACGACCCCGCCCGATCAATCGTCATGCGCAGGTCCACCGCACCCGTAAGCGCAACCACCGCCTTGATCGGAACTGTAAGCTGCGGAAGGTAAACAGGGCTCTCCTTTGGAATATGCGGACGCCCCGCCAGCCAGAAGGCCAGATGCCCCCCA
>JAYVDT010000198.1:0-5891 GCA_043749265.1 Rhodanobacteraceae bacterium
TCCTCGCGTTCGCGCTGGCTATCCCTCTCCACATTCCCGCCCAGGCCAATCTCAAAGAGCCTGGTGGTCGCGTCGTCCTCGTTCTCCCCTTCGACAATCGTTCCGGCCAGGCCAACCTCGCGTGGATCGGCGACTCCTTCCCCGACACCCTCAACCAGCGTCTCGGCTCCGCCGGCTTCCTCCCCATCACTCGCGACGATCGCCAGTTCGCCCTCGACCACCTCGGCCTCCCCCCCAACTTCCGCCCCACCCGCGCCACCACCATCCGCATCGCCCAGACCCTTGACGCCGATTACGTCATCGTCGGCAGCTATAACCTGAAGGACACAAAAATCCAGGTCCAGGCCCAGGTGATGGAGGTCAACCGCCTCGCCCTTTCCCCCCCCCTTCAAGACTCCGCCGACCTGGCCCGCCTCTTCGACGTCGAAAACGCCATCGCCTGGAAAGTCGCCCGCCAGATAGATCCGCAATTCCCCATCGCCGAGCAGACATTCCTCTCCGCCTCTTCCGGCGTCCGCCTCAATGCCTTTGAAAACTACATCCGCGGCATCGACGCTCCCACCCCCACTGAGCGCACCAAACGCCTTCAAAATGCAGTATTCGAGTCACCCAACTACACCGCCGCCCAACTCGCCCTCGGCAAAGAGCTCTACGCTGACCGCGAATACGACCAGGCGGCCGCCGTCCTCGCCAAGGTCCCCAAAAAAGACCGCTTAGCCCTCGAAGCCAATTTCTACCTCGGCCTGTCCCACTTCAACTCCGCAAAATATTCCGAAGCCGAAGCCGCCTTCGCCTTCGTCGCCTCCCGCCTCCCCCTCTCCGAGGTCGTCAACGACCAGGCCGTAGCCCAGGCCCGCCAGGGCAAAGACGGCACCGCCATCTTCCAGCGTGCCTCCAACGCCGATCCTAGCGACCCCGACTACCACTACAACCTCGCCGTCTCCCACTACCGCCACGGCGACTTTGCTGGCGCCCAGACTGAGATCGAAAAGACCCTCAAGCTCCGTCCCACCGACACCGAAGCCACGGAACTCAAAACCCTCATCTCCGCCGGACGCGCCACTAACCCCGCCGCGACCAGCAGCTACGAGCCCACCGAACGGCTCCGCCGCACTTACTCCGAAGCCTCTTTTCGCCAGGCCGCCTTCCAGATGGACCAGGTCCGCGCCATGCGCCTTGCCACCCTGCCCCCCGCCCGCCAAGCCGCAGAACTCCACCAGGTCGGCAAAGACTATCTCGCCCAGGGTCTCCTCCCTGAAGCCGAGCAGGAGTTCCACGCCGCTATCGTCGCCGACCCGACCGCCGCCAGCGGCCACGCCGGCCTCGCCCAGGTCCGCGAGCAGAGCGGCGACGCCGACGAAGCCCGCAAGGAAGCCGACGCCTCGCTCAAGCTCGCTCCCAACGCCGACGCCTACCTCGTCCTGGCCCGCCTCGACCTGCAGAAGAACGACCTCGCATCCTCCGCCCAGAACGTTCGCGGCGCGCTGCACATTGAACCGAACAACCCTGCCGCCCAGGGCTTGCGCCAGGCCCTTCAATCCCGGGGTCAGGCCTTCCCTTGAGTCCCCGTTGAGCAGTCTCCTCTCTTACCTCACCAACCCTGATATCGCCGTATTGCTGCTCGTCGCCGGTATCCTTCTCATCTATCTGGAGTTCAACGTCCCCGGCACTGTCATACCCGGAGCCCTGGGGACGCTCTTCGCCATGCTCGCCGTCTATGGCCTTATCCATCTCCCCCTCAATCCCTTGGCTTTCCTGATCCTCGCCGTCGGCTTCATCCTCCTTCTTCCCCATCTCCTCATCCAACGCCTCACACCCATCCTCCGGTTCACTCCCATCGCCGCCGGAACCGCAGCCATCATCTTCGGACTCACCCATTTAGTCGCATCCCCGGATCCAGCCGTCCGCGTCCACAGCCTTACCGCGATCATCGCCGGAACCCTCTTCAGCGGGGTCACTCTCGCCCTCGCCTGGATAGCCCTACTGGCCCGCCGCAACAAAGCCATCCGCCCGCGAGCCCCACACTAATCCAGCTACCCACAAATCCGGGAAAGTCTCATGTTCTAAACCAGAATTTTCGGCCCCACAAATAAATTGTCATTCCCGAAACTTGTCATCCTGAGCGAAGTACGTCCTCCTCATCGAGTTGCGCAGTCGAAGTACCTGCATTTGTATTTTCAAGGCCTCCGCACCGATCCGACTTTATCCATTTTGACCCGCTCTGATCCATGTTCCTCCTTGTCCTTCCGCACCTCCGGGATTACCTACAGAGATGCGCCCCCCACCGCAATCACCCACCCCGCAGGGTAGACTGATGTTCACAGGTATTTCACTGGTAAAGGGAGTCTGTTCTTGATGATGAAAGTAATCCGCCGGACCGGCGCAACTTGCGGCGCTATGATCGTATTGGCAACCGTTTCAGCCATAGCTTCGGCGCAGGCCCCCGCAGCTCCCCCCACCGCCTTAGACCGCCAGCTAGCCCGCATCGACCTCGGCGTCAGCGGCAAGGGCGAGTTCACCCGGAACACCACAGGCACCAACTATCTATCCCAGACCGTGGCCCTTTCCCCAAGCAACACGCTCGGCGCGCTCGTCACCGTGCGCTACACCAGATCACCGCTCGTAGGCCTCGAGTTCAACTACGGCTACGCCCGCTACACCGAAAACTTCACCATCAGCAACCTTCCCAACAGTCCCACCGGCGCTTCGCAACTCGCGCTCGGCGTACAGACCAATGTCTCCGAGTACACCCTCGGCTATGTCGTCCACACGCGCCATGACTACTTCGGCGTCCGCCCCTTCGCTTCCATCGGTGCCGGGTCTATCGCATTCCGTCCCACGACCGGCGGCGGGCTGGGTCTCCTCCCCCAGGCGCGCGCAGCTTATTACTACAGCGTCGGTGCAGAAGCTCCCATCAGCAAACACTTCGGCCTGCGCGCCACCTTCCGTCAGACCCTGTTCAACGCCCCCGACTTCGAGTCTAACTATTTCGCAAACAAACAGCGCACCATAAGCACCGAACCAGCTTTCGGATTCTTCATCCGCTTCTAGACTTGTACTTGTCTTTAGTGTCATCCCGCAGGGATCTGCGGTCTAATCGCTTCTGAGATACGTCCGGGCTCCAACCCGAATATCCACCCAAAGAAACGGCCCCGGCGCTATCTTTCCCGGAGATCCACACAGGAATCGCAAGTGAACAGTTTCCTCAACGATAACGGCGACGATCTCGAAGCCTCCCATGGCTCAAGCGATCGTGAGATCACGCTCGGCACCACCGTCGTACTCGGCATCTTCTTCGCCCTCGCCGTCATCTGCGCGGTCTTCTTCGGCTTCGGCTACTCCGTGGGAGCTAAACACAACGCGTTGACCATCGCGCCCAGCGCAGCCGTGCCCGATACCAGCGCTACCTTCAGCTCCTTCAAGCCCCCTTCGGGTAGCCCCGCCGGCGGCAGCACTCCCGCCCCGAAGCAGCACGCACCCGAAACGGTCACCATTCCGAAAACGCCATTGCTATCCGTCGCTCCCAGCCCAATCGAGAAAGAACCAGTTGAAGCAGCCGTAGCCCAGCCGACCCCTAAACCCTTACCGCGCCCCACCCAGGCACCCGTACCAGTACCTCAGACCCCTTCCCCGGCGCTCCCCTCCGCAGCTAGCCAAATGATGGTGCAGGTCGCCGCCGTCTCCCACCAGGAAGACGCCGACCTCCTCGTCTCCAGCCTCAAGCGCCGCAACTACGCGGTTGCCATTCACCAGGATCCGCGCGACAAGCTTTTACACGTCCAGGTTGGCCCCTTCGTCACCCGTGCAGACGCGGACACCATGCGCCAACGCCTCCAAGCCGACGGCTTCAACGCGATCGTGAAAGAAGCCACCCACTAGGCAGTAATTTTGCATAAGCGTACAGGAGGTACCGCTACCCCAGCGGCTTCATGTAATCCGGCAGCGCTGCCGCAATCGCATTCCGGACCGCCCTTAGCAACTCTTCACGAGAGCCATATGCTCCCGGCTCAATCGGTGTGAGCATCCGCATAGTGGCAACTCCCGGATAAATCACTGCGCTTCCCTTGCGCATCATTCGCTCCGTGCCCCAGATAGCTACCGGAATAATCGGCGCACCAGTCTGCTGCGCCAGAAAGAAAGGTCCCTTCTTGAACGCGGACAGCCGCCCATCCGGTGATCGCGTCCCTTCCGGAAACACCACCATGTGCAGCCCGGAGCCCAGCGCATCCGCTGCGGCTGCAACACTCTCCTGTGCCGCATCCCTTCGATGACCACGCTCCACCGGCACAAACTTCGCCAGTCGCATCGCCGTCCCCAGGATCGGAATCTTCATCAACTCTTTCTTCAACAAGACCGAACAGCGTCCGGGAATGCCCGGCAAAAGCACCGGTGGGTCAAGGTTCGATACATGATTCGACATGAAAATGCAGCTCCGGCCCACCGGAATCAGCTCCGTTCCATGCACCTGCACCTCGATTCCGCTGGCGCGAACGCCAGTTCTGACAATCCACATCGCCACCCGGTATAGCAGGCTGACATCCCCCACCAGCAGGGTGTACGGGATACCAATCAGACCCGCAACCGGCCCGAACGTGAGGTAGACAAGGAGTAGCTTGAACGTCGCAAACATCTTCTCCAGACTATCGCATCGCGCTCATCATGCAGGCTGATGCTGAAGCACCACGGCCTGCGGAAGCTTGTGATAGATATCACCAAAACCCCCGTTGGACAGGATCGCCACCACGTCACCGCTGCGAAGTTCCCCAGCGATAGCCGCCACAATCGTATCCGCATCCGCCAGCACCTTTGCCGGAGTACCCAAGGCGCAGAGCCTGGCCACCACAGCCGAAGGATCCAACCGCTCGGCCACCGGAATACTTTCGGACTTGAATACCGACGCAAGCACGACGTGATCCGCGAGCCCCAGGCTCTCCACCAGTGCGTCCTCAAAGACATTCCGCCGTAACGTGTTGGATCGCGGCTCAAGCACCGCCCAAAGCCGACGCCCGGGATAAGCGTTTCTGAGCGCCCGGAGCGTCTCACGGATTGCCGTGGGATGGTGCGCGAAGTCGTCGATGATCGTGACCCCGTTGACCTCGGCTCGAATCTCCAGTCTGCGCTTCACGCTGCGGAAGCTGGCTATCGCTTCTACGATGGCCGCTACGGGCACGCCCTGCCCCGCCGCCAGCGCCGCCGCCGCCGTGGCGTTCATGGCATTGTGCTCGCCCGGCATGGGCAGTGTCAGCCGCGCGAAAAACTCCCCGGCGCGCGAGAGTGCCCACTGGACGCCGCCGCCTTCGTGGGTCATCTCGGTGACCCGCCAGAAAGAGTTCGGAGCGTTGCCGTAGCGCTCGATGGCGCAAAAAGCTTTTGCGACACACTCGGTTACATTTTCATTTCCGTCGAACGCAACGACTCGCCCACGCCTTGGAATCAAGTTTATGAAGCGTTTGAACGCCGTCTTTACAGCCTTCAAATCGTCGTAAATATCGGCGTGGTCGAACTCGACATGCGTCAGAATCGCAGCGTCGGGAAAGTAGTGCAGGAACTTCGGTCCCTTGTCGAAGAAGGCGGTGTCGTACTCGTCGCCCTCCAGCAAGAATGGCCGCGTCTCCCGCACCATAAAACTGGTGCCGAAGTTCTCCGCCACGCCGCCTATCAGGAACGACGGCGCAAAGCGCTCATCGCTGCGAGACGCCACTTCGTAGATCCATGCCAGCATGCTGGTCGTCGTCGTCTTCCCGTGCGTGCCTGCGACTACCAGCGACTCACGGCCTACCAGAAACTCGTCGTGAAGAATCGCAGCCATGGAGCAGAACGGGATACGCTCATCGAGCACGTACTCCAGCTCGGCATTGCCGCGAGAGATAGCATTGCCCACGACCACAAGC
>JAYVDT010000199.1:0-1688 GCA_043749265.1 Rhodanobacteraceae bacterium
GTTTGCGCCCACTTGGAGAGAACTGCCTACTATGCCTAAGACTTCGAAGATTCTGCTGCTCGCCGTGTCCATCGCTCTGGTATTGACTGCCTTTATCGGCATGCACTCCAGCCCCGTCAGCGCGGCCATGGAAGATCAGGATGGCGGCGGAGCCTACCGGCAGATCAACGTCTACACCGAAGTCCTGCGGCACATCCAGTCCGAATACGTCTCCGAGCCGAATATCGACGCCGTTACCAACGGCGCCCTCCACGGCCTCCTCGAGTCTCTCGACGCCGACTCCAGCTATTTGAGCCCGGCGGATTACACGGCCTACAAGGCGGACCTCGCCAAGGGCGCAGGCAAGGCCCAAATCGGTATCAACGTCTCCAAACGTTTCGGCTACGCAACGGTCGTCTCCGTCGTTCCCGGCAGTCCCGCCGATAGGGCAAACCTGAACGATGGCGACATCCTTGAAGCCATCAACGGGAAAGATACGCGCGACATCTCGTTGGCCATGATCCAGATGATGCTCGACGGCGCTCCCGGATCAACAGTATCGGTCTCCGTGGTGCGTCCTCGCAAGGCTGTTCCAGAAAAGCTGACTCTGACTCGCGGCATTGTCTCGCTGCCGCCCGTCTCTGAGACGTTGTATGAGAACTCCTCCATCCTTTATCTAAAGCCTGTCGCGATGGATCACGATCACGTCGCCATGGTCGAGTCCAAACTCAAGGCTGCCACCAAGGCTGGCAACAAGAAAGTGCTTCTCGACCTGCGTGATGTGGCCTCAGGCGATATGGTTGAGGCGACTCGCCTCGCTAACTTCTTCATCAAGAGCGGCACAATCGCCACTCTCGAAGGCCAGAAGGTCGCCAAGGTGACCTATGCCGCTGACCCAACCAAGGTCATTGACCCTGCCGGTCCGATGATCGTTCTTGTCAACCGCGGTACTGCCGGCCCCGGCGAGCTTGTCGCCGCCGCGCTTCTCGACAGCAAACGCGCGGAGTTGGTCGGCGAAAAGACCTTTGGCGAGGGTTCCCAGACCAAGACATTCGAGCTTCCCGGCGGAGCCGCGCTCATCCTGTCCGTTGCCAAATATGAGTCGCCGTCTGGCAAGAAGCTCCAGGACGACGCCGTGACCCCTGGCGTCCTTGTCGCTTCCAATCTCGACGTGCAGGATAGCGGCGGCGAAGACGACGATGCGTCAGCCACTACTCCCACAACCCCCTCCCCCAAGCCCAGCGTGACTGTGGACGACCAACTGAACAAGGCCCTTGACCTGTTGAAGTCCAAGACTGCCTAGACTGCCGTCACAGCTAGTCCGCCAGTTGAAGCTCCATGCGCCTCTGCGCCGGGCTTCCATAACGGGTCTGCGTGGTATCTTGAATGGGCCGTGAATAGCCTTTATACCGACGAGCAGCAGGGAACACAGGGCCTCGTAGAAACACGGCGTGAGCGATGGCTCAGGCTCCTTCACCGAGCCACACTTTCCGGCCCCGACTACCCCAGCCGGCGCGCAGCAGCAAGGGCTACGTTCCTCATTTTGCTGGGCTTGTCCGGTATCTTCGGCGTAGTCAGCGGGCTCGCGGTCGTCTACTCCATTGACCTCCCCCAGATGGAAGACCTTGCTCGGTACCGCCCCAACACCACCACCGAACTCCTTGACGTCAACGGTAAAGAGATCGGTTCCTTCGCGCTCGAGCGTCGTG
>JAYVDT010000200.1:0-5884 GCA_043749265.1 Rhodanobacteraceae bacterium
TCCGCTCGAAGTATGCATCCAACCGGCCCGCTCATTGAATCCTTGGTAGATAAAGAACTGGCCCCACGTAGTTGCACCATACGCATCCAGGCCCTCATCGCTCGTCATCTGCAACTCACTCCGAAAGAAGAACGAAGTATGCGGATTGATCAGCAGTAGCGCATGGTGTCCCACCGTATTTCCAGGCGCAATCGCAATCCCGTTGGACCCCTTGGGCTCGGGCTCGACCCATCTCGTCACCGGCTCCAACTCACTCAACTTGGGCGTCAGCTCCGTGACCTTCTCGGTTCCGTAAAACTCCTGCAGCTTTCTCAAATCCACCCGTTCGATATCCCCGCCTATGCTGCCTTCCGTAAACGAAAGCGCCATCCACGGCTCAAAGTGGCGGATGACTTTCGGTTTCACCTCCGGATGATTCGCTAGGTAGAAGTTCAACCCGTTCGCCCAAGAACTCATCAGCTTCTGCAGCCACACTGGACTCACGCCATACAGCCTCTTCAACTCCACTGGATCGATGAATAACTTCTGTCGCAGATCTGCCCAGATGGACCCTGCACCTTCCGCCTCTGCTGTCCGCCCCAGCGAGGTAAGGTAATTCGTCTCCACCCGATTGAAGTCATCCTCACATTGCGCATAGATCATCCCGAACACCGCATCGCCATCGGTCTTTCCGTGTACATGCGCGATGCCCCAGTCATCACGTGTAATTGTCACAGCCCTGGCTTGCTTCGACCACTGAGCCGCGTCTCCCGCCTGCCCCCATGCTCCGGTTACCAACAACACCCCCACCACCATCAAGCCAGCCAGCCTATCCATCACTTTCATCCGCTCTCCTTTGTAAAAACCGTACCCACTTCCTGAAATCACACCATTGTCAACCATCAACTGGTGAGAAGAAACCTGCAGAGATAATTACGTCAGACCCAAAAAAGAGCAAGCGTCGCCGTTTTGTTTTTTTCTTGCATTTGTCTCCGAGTCCCAGCAATCTAGCATTCAGAGCTATGCGATCCATTCAAATAAATCATACCGGCGGTCCGGAAGTTCTCGTCCTCGCCCAACTTCCCGACCCGACACCCGCCGCCGGTGAGGCGCTCATCCGCATCGAAGCCTCCGGCGTCAACTTTATTGATACCTACTTCCGCGAAGGCCGTTACCCCGCCAGGCTGCCTTACACGCTCGGCCAGGAAGCCTCCGGCACGATTCTCGCCGTGGCCCCGGATGTCAAGGACTTTGCCGCCGGTGATCGCGTCGCTTGGTGCGGTATCCCCGGCACTTACTCGACCCACGCCGTCGCTCCCACAAACCGCCTCATCCGTGTACCTGACGGGATCACCAATCAACAGGCCGCCGCCGCGATCCTCCAGGGCATGACTGCCCACTACCTCCTGTTCAATACTTTCGTCCCCCAGTTCAACGACAAAATTCTCATTCATGCCGGTGCCGGTGGCACAGGCCTGCTGCTCATCCAGATCGCCAAGCGCCTCGGTGTCCATGTCATAACCACTGTGTCTACAGAAGAAAAAGCCGCACTCGCACGCGAGGCCGGTGCAGACGATGTCATTCTCTACACCCAGGAGGACCTCGTAGCCCGGGTCCACGACATCTCCAAGGGCGACGGTTTGCCTGTCGTGTATGACTCGGTCGGCAAGTCCACCTTTGAGCAATCGCTCCAATGCCTCTGCCCCCGTGGCACGCTAGTCCTCTTTGGCGGAGCGTCCGGTCCCGTGCCGCCCTTCGATCTCATTCGCTTATCCACTATGGGCTCTCTTTACATCACGCGCCCAACGCTCAAGGACTACATTCGCTCCCGTGCCGAACTCGAACAGCGAGCCCGAGACATCTTCCGCTGGGTTGGGGACGGTAGCCTCAAGTTACGTATTGCCCACACCTATCCACTCGCAGATGCAGCCCAGGCCCACCGCGATCTCGAATCGCGCAAGACCACCGGCAAGCTTCTTCTTATTCCCTAACCGCGAGTCGAGCGTTATTTCGCACGCCACTCTCCTGAACGCCGCTATCCTAAGGAAATGCAACGCCGCCTCATCCCGCTGCTGTTCCTCTCCGTATTTCCTGCCCACGCCGTCATCATCCGGGGCCACGTTCTCTCGCCCCTTGGCGCGCCCCAGCCTGGCGCCCGCGTGCAACTCATCCAGGGCCAGCGCAGCGTAGGCGATGCCATTACCGGTATTGACGGCGAGTACGAGATCCGCAGCGACGTCTCCGGCCGCTTCATCCTCCTCACCTCGGCCTCTATCTCCTCGCGCCTGCCCGCCATCCAGATCGGCAGTCCGTTCTATGGCGGCCGTGCCGACCTGCTCAACTTCGACATTGCCCTGGATTCCGCAGCCATCACCCCGCAAGTCTCCTCGCAGTCCACTCTGCGAGAGACCCCGCTCGCTCAACAGGCCATCATCCCCATCCAGATTCGCCCCGACCAACTCCTTACCCACGCCACCCTCCTGCCTGAACTCCGCCCCAATCCCGGGGCATACCTTGTCCAGGAGGGTCCCAATGGGACTCCGTCGTTTCTCTACCTCCGGGGAGCCGCACCAGCCGCCACTAAAACTGTTATTGACGGCATCTCCGCTGAAGATCTCGGCGGTTCATTCAACCTGTCTACCCTCTCTACCTCCGCACTATCCGCTCTCGTCACAGAGCCGGCCATCGAACTCAGCCCCACAGCCAACCCTCTATACGCTCTCGGTGCGGAAGCCGGTGTCCTGAGCCTCCACACACCCTTCGCCCAGACCCTGCGACCTACCGTGCTCTACACCGGCGACGCCGGCAATCTGGCCAGCCTGCATAACGAAGTGATCGGCACTCTGGCCCATACCCGCACTGATTTACTGGCCAGCTTCGCCCGCTTTGACACCAGCAACGACACCCCCGCCACGCCCTTCCACGTCGCCACCTACGCAACCAACCTTGGCTACCACATCTCCGCCGCCACCTCGCTGCGACTCACACTGCGTGACGACTTCTCCGCCGGTCCCCCCACCAGCCCCATCGCCTTCTACGGCGTGGCTCCCAGCGGCAGATTCGCCAATCAGGACCTTTACTCCGGTCTCACCTTCGAGACCCGAACCGAGGCTAACTGGCACAATCTCTTACGCTTCGGCATCGCCCGCAAGCGCAACGAGCAGTTCAATTACACTACCCCCCTTCACGGCTTGCCCGTCACCATCACCGGTGCCAATGGCTCAAGTGCAACAGGCATTGCGACCTTTCTGCAGCCACCACCCCGCGAAGACCGCGTCACCAATCGCGATGAGTACACCTACCAGACCGACTACCCCTTTGCTGGTTACCTCACAGCTCTCCTCACCTTCCGCTACGTCGACCAGCGCGCCGCAGACCTCACGCCGAATCTCCGCCAGACCGTGAACCGCACAAACCTGAGCTTCGCCGTTGGCGTGCAGGGCCAGATCCGTCACCGCTTCTTCTATGAAACCTCTGGCTTTGTCGCGCATAGTCCCATCTACGGGTTCCGGGGTTCCCCCCGCGTCGGCCTCACCTACGCCCCAGTCCGACCCGGCATCCGCGCGTTTCGCGGCACCACGCTGCATGTAACGGCAGCCACCGGCTTTCGTGAGCCCAGCCTAGTCGAAAGCCTGGCTAGTCCCACCGTCACTCCGCGCTCCCGCACGTTCGATGCGTCCATTGATCAGAATCTCCTCTCGCGAAAGTTGACCCTGCAAGCGACATACTTCCACAACCAGTTTTCGCACGACTTCGAGCCCGTCTTCCTTCAGCCCCTCGTCGTGACCCCAACGCTGGCCTTCCGCACACAGGGGTTAGAGACCCACCTCCGCTATCAGCCACTTCCGCGCCTCTCGATGCAGGGAAGTTACACGTATCTGGCAGCATTAACTACGCAATCATTGGCCACTCCAGCTACCAATCCGTCGCTTCCCGGGACGCCCATCGGAGCCCTCACAGCTCTCCCCGGAGCCCGCCCTTTTCATCGCCCGCCCCACACCGGATTTCTTTCCGCCGAATACACCGGAACGACCCTCACCGCGAGCGTCAAGGCCGCGCTCTCCAGCCGCTCCGACGACTCCACCTACCTCATCCAAAACCCCACGTTGCTGCTGCCCAATCGCGATCTCTCGCCCGGCTGGCTCTCGTTAGACGCGAGCGTTACCTATGCCCTCACGCACCGCATCACAGCCTTTACGCAGCTCACGAACATCACCGACAACCGCCACATCGCGCCCATCGGCTACGCCTCCACGCCGTTCCTCATTCGCACCGGCCTGCGCATACGAATTGGCGGGGAGTAGCGGCCAACGCAGCTTCTGTGCGCTATCCTGCGTCTAATCATCAAGGATGGACAAGATGAACTCGAAGAATCTGCTGTTATCCGCACTTCTGCTCTTTACTCTCCCCTTGGCCGCAAAGGCTCAAAATGAGGGCTTGCTCCCCACTCAGACACTGGTCCGAGCCGAATCCAAAACAAATGTCATCCCGGACGCCACAGCGATCATGCTGCAACTCGATGGCAAGTCGGCACACCTGACTTCGCTCACGGCGGTAGAGCCTGCCGGCGTGCAGATCGCGCTGCTGATCGATGATGGCCTCAGCCGCTCCGCAGGCGTGCAACTCAACGACCTACGCGACTTCGCACGCAGTCTATCGCCTGAAATAGAGTTGTTGGTGGGTTACATGACTAACGGCCGCGTACAGGTCGAGCAGTCGTTTACAACAGACCACGCGGCGGCGCTCGAAAAAATTCGCATTCCCATGGGTATGCCCGGGCAGTCCGCGAGCCCCTATTTCTGCCTGTCGGACTTTGTAAAGCGCTGGCCTGGTGCAACCGAAGGCAATACCAGCCGCAACAAGGCGCGATTCGTGATGATGATTACCAACGGTGTCGATCCGTATAACGGCTCGACCTCCATCTCTAATCAGAATAGCCCGTATGTCCAGACGGCAATCGACGATGCCCAGCGCGCCGGCGTCGCGGTGTCTTCTATCTATTTTCGGGATGCCGGCTTTCGCGGCGGTTCCGCGTCGCTCAGCGGTCAGAGCTACCTCAAGCAGCTTGCCGATGCGACCGGTGGCGAGGCGTATTACGAGGGAACGTATAGCCCCGTCGCTTTAAAGCCCTATCTTTCACAGTTCCAGCACGCGATCGCGGAGACCTACATCGCGACGTTCCCCGCTCCGGCCGGTGCCGGTGGCCGCCAACGCCTGGTCCGCCTGAAGATGAACACCAGCACCCCGAAGCTCAAGCTGCGGCACGCTGAAGAAGTGCGACCCGGCAACATCGAAACTGCTCAATAGCCAGACTCTATTTCGAACTCCACCTCCCGGACCGGAGGTAGGGAGTAGCTTGTCGTATAGCCGTTAGGGTCTTGAGATGAGGCCTGTGCCTGTGTCCGAACCGCAAGGGCCAGAGAGCTTCCATTGGGTGACATTGAGCGTTTTTCCGTCGATTGAAAACGTGCCCAGCGCTTCGACATTATTACTCGTAGTTGTGTCTGCATAGGTTAGGTCGAAGCTGCCGCCGGAGACCCGGGATGCCGAGATGTTAACCGGGCTCGAGAAGCAGGGATTATTAGGGAAGATCGCGTTGCCGCTGAGCTGGAAGTTCCCGCTTGAGTCTGAGACCGGTGTCTGGGTCAGGTTTGCGTTAATGCTGATGACCTGGCCGTCCGAGTCCGCGAAGGTGCCAGCATAAGCGCCGCTAATAGAGCTGTAGGACTGCGCAACGGCGGCCGCTACGGCGGTGAAGGCGCAGGTTCCACCGATAACATTGACGGTGGCTGACGAAAAGGAACTTCCATCTGCCGACAGCATGCCATTGATGACAAGAGTTCCGCCATGGAAGGCGAGACTGGATAGCGTCACCTTCCTGTTCGCGTCGGCAGAGCCTGAGACC
>JAYVDT010000201.1:0-1684 GCA_043749265.1 Rhodanobacteraceae bacterium
AAACAGGTGGATGAGCGCGTTTTAGTCGGTTTTGAAACGGCTGACGACGCCGGCGTATACAAGATTACGAACGACATCGCATTGGTCCAGACCGTCGACTTTTTTACCCCGATGGTGGATGACCCCTATACGTTCGGCCAGGTTGCTGCCACCAACGCGCTCAGCGATGTTTATGCCATGGGCGGTACGCCGCACACCGCACTTGCGATGGTATGTTTTCCTGAAAATGCAGATTTGGGCATTCTCGAAAAGATCATGCAGGGTGGTATGTCGAAGATGATCGAGGCCGGATGCAGCGTCGTGGGCGGCCACTCGGTCAAGGACCCCGAAATCAAGTTCGGGTATGCAGTTACGGGCTCGGTGCACCCGGACAAAGTATTCAAAAATGCTGGAGCGCAGCCAGGAGATGTCCTCATCTTCACCAAGGCAATCGGCACCGGGGTCATCTCCACTGCCCTGAAGCGCGGTGTGGCGCAGGAAGCCTGGGTCAGGGATGCGACGATCAGCATGACTACGTTGAATCGTGTCGCCGGAGAGGTTTCGCAGCGTTTTCCTGTCCACGCCGCAACCGATGTGACCGGCTTTGGGCTACTGGGTCACCTGCGCGAAATGGCCTTGGGCGCCAAAGTGGCGATTGAGATCACGGCCGCCGCCGTGCCTCTGCTGGCTGGCGCGCTCCAGGCTGTCGCCCTGGGGACGATTCCCGGCGGGCTGAATGCCAACCGAGAATTTGTGGAGAGTTGCACGGAGTTCAGCCCAGATATTCCGGACGACCTCAAGACACTGCTCTTCGACCCTCAAACCGCCGGAGGCCTACTCTTCAGCCTGCCGGAACACGATGCCGATAACCTGCAACAAGCTCTGCTCGCGTCCGGTGTAGCCTATGCCGCACGCATCGGTCGTGTGGGAACCCGCGCCGAAATTGGTGCGCTCCTGAAGGTTATCTAATCCAAAGCGGATTGCATGCAGTTGCAGCGTTTGCCAACCACCGAATCTTCTCTCGCATCTGGAAGAGTGCGGCTCTAACTGCGAGCCATGACGATGGTGGTGCAAGCGCTTTCTCCTTTGGGAAGCTCGCGGGGCGGGGCCATCTGGATCGTCAGCCGTTTCACCTCCCCGCGTACGATGGGGCAGTAGTGATCGGGTTGGTCGAGCGAGTTGTGCAACTTGCGCCGGCCTGCACAGCCGCCGTGGCAGGAGTCTCGAAACTCGCACGGCACACAGGCAGGCGGCAGCGAACGGGCCTGCTCAAAAGCTGGCGTGTCAAGAATCGACGGACCCATTTCGAGTAACTGAGTCAGCGGTTCGCCCGCTCCTCCCCAGTAAACGCAAGGCTGCGTGGTAGCGCGTGGCGTCACCCGCACCGTGCCGACGCCGCATCCGCCTTTGCGGGGCGGCAGCCCAGCCATAGCCCGGACCAGTGGTTCACCGATGGCGATTACATCCGTTGCAGCGAACAGAGCGGCAAAGCCATCCCAGTATTCCTTGTAGGTCAGCGCGTAAATGTCCGAGCGTACGGACTGGTACACATTGATGCGCAGCGGCGCGTTGAACCGTTTGGCGACTTCGGCGACCTCCGCCATGCGCAGGTAGTTCGACTTCATCATCACGGCGATGATGGTAACCGGCACGCCGAGGCGCATGCACCGCTTTGCCTGCTCCTGAATCAGCGCCCAGTTTCCCG
>JAYVDT010000202.1:0-1683 GCA_043749265.1 Rhodanobacteraceae bacterium
TTTGAAGTCTTCGAAAAAAGCGGTCACCTCCCCAGCTACGAAGAACCAGAAAAATACCGCAACGTACTAGAACAATTTCTGAACGCCAAATAAAAGTAATCTAGAAATGCGGGCAGATTCCAGGTCTCGCATCTGAGACCTGGGATCCACCCATCTACACACTCAAAATAAACGCATCAGGCCACAAAAAAGACCCCATCCTCTCAAAAAAGGATAGGGTCACTTAGAAGTTCATGCCTTGATATATCGAGACATTTACAACTTAATCGTGACTGCTTTAACCTCCGTATAATTCGCCAAAGCCTCCCCACCCATCTCTCTACCCCAGCCTGACTGCTTATATCCACCGAACGGCAGCGCCGCATCAAAAACATTGTGGCAGTTGACCCAGATAGTCCCAGCCTTGATCCGCCGAGCCATCTTATGCGCCGCTGACAAGTCCTTCGTCCAGATACTTGCCGCTAGTCCAAAGATCGTGTCGTTGGCCTGCGCCGCCAATTGGTCAAGATCGGCGTCCGATGAAAAACTCTGTGCTACAACGACCGGCCCAAAGATCTCTTCATCTACCACCCTCATCCCTGGCCTGACATCGCTCAACACGGTAGGCTGCACAAAATACCCGCGGTCGGAATATCTGCCTCCACCCGCGCCGAACTTCGCGCCCTGCTCCTTACCGCTCTTCAAAAATCCGCTGACTCGCTCAAACTGTTCTTCAGAGACCAGCGGCCCGCACTCCGTCGCCGGATCCAGGCCATGCCCCATTCTGATCTTCCCGGCAATATCGCTCATGCCCGAAACTACCTGGTCGAACACACTCTCATGCGCAAACAAACGCGAGCCTGCACAGCAGCACTGACCCTGGTTGAAGAAGATGGCCGAAGCAGCCCCCGCAATGGCCGTGTCCATATCCGCATCCGGAAAAATAATCGCAGGCGACTTACCACCTAGTTCCAGCGTAACCTTCTTCAGGTTCCCGGTAGCCGCCTTGGCGATCAACCTGCCCACCTCAGTCGACCCCGTAAACGCAACCTTGTCCACCAGATCATGTGCCGCCAGCGGTGCTCCGCAAGCTTCGCCAAAGCCCGTCAAAATATTCACTACACCCGCCGGGAAACCAGCTTCCATAAACAACTGAGCCAATCGCAATCCCGTCAGCGGAGTCTGTTCCGCCAGCTTCATCACGACCGTACATCCCGTAGCCAGTGCCGGTCCCAGCTTCCAGGCCGCCATCAGCAGAGGAAAGTTCCACGGGATAATCTGCGCTACTACACCAATCGGTTCCCGCACCGTGTACGACAAAAAGTCATGCCCCGCCGATAGCGGAATCGTGGTCCCCAGTGTCTTCGTAGCCCACCCTGCCATGTAGCGAAACAGGTCCACCGCCAGTGGCACATCGGCCGCCCTTGCGATGGAGACTGGCTTGCCGTTATCCAGCGCCTCCAACTCGGCAAACTCGTCCGTATGCTGCTCCAGCAGGTCCGCCAGCTTCCACAGCAGTTGCCCTCGCGCACTCGGGCTCATCGTACGCCATGGGCCTTGGTCAAACGCTCTCCGCGCCGCATGTACGGCCTTGTCCACATCCACGTGGTCCGCCTCAGGCACCGCGCAGATCACCTCGCCCGTGGCCGGGTTGTAAACAGGAAACGTCTTGCCGCTGGACGCACTCACAAATGCCCCATCGAT
>JAYVDT010000203.1:0-1681 GCA_043749265.1 Rhodanobacteraceae bacterium
AGAAAGCTCTCGAGTGCTATCGCCAACTGTTCCGGCGTCTGCTCCGGCGCTTCAATCCCCGCTCGACTCGTCACTACCAGCCTTTGGCGCCACGCAGATGAGTAATATGCGCGAGGTGGTGGCGCGAGTGCCATCCATACAGCAGCGTCGCAAATTCAATCGTCTGCGCGCCATGCTCAGGATGCACAAAGTCGCGCTGCCACTGTTCCGGTGTCAGCGATTGCAGCAACATCACCCAGCGCGCATGCAGGCTCTCAATCAACTCAAGGGACCACTCCACCGGCGCATGCGAGTCATGCAACTCCGCCCACGCCTTCTCGTTGTACCCGGTAATCACCGGAGATTCCTCCGTCAGCGCCAGCCGCACGCGGCAGAACGCATTCATGTGCGAGTCCGCAATATGGTGCACCAACTGGAGCAGCGTCCATCCGCCTTCCCGGTACGGCGTGCCAAGCTGGTGCGAGTCCAGCCCGTTCAGCGCATTGCGGAGCTGCTCCGGCAACTCCGAAATGCTCCCAATGGCACCCGCGAGAAGGCCTTCCGGCAGCGGCTGGCCGGCCGTAGGACGGTTGAACCGTCCGATCGGAAAACGGGGGTCGATTTGAGTTAACTTTGTTTCAGATGTCATCGCCTAAAACGTAGCACAATTAGAAGGCAGGCTGACATCACGGCCACCGACAAATCAAGTGTCCCATGTCTCGCACCTGAGCCACTGGTTTTGCCAAACAGCGATTCATCCGTCAGTAAGGGCACAGTTTCAGGAGACCGCCGTAATGGGAACGAAACACGCCACGCTACTCGTCGCCGTCCTGTCCATCGTGGGCTGTCGCAAAGCCCAACCAGATCCATCCGTTTTGCAAGCCGTCTCGTCGAGTAAACTTGCCCGGACGCCCGCCCCCAAACCCGCTGACTACGTAGGCTTTGATCGCAATGACTATCTAGGCGATGACCGTCTCGCCGATCTCTACAAGCACTTTGCCTTCGTCGGCTACTGGCTCAATATTCCTCCTGGCGCCAAATCAAACCCTTGGGTCGGCAAACGCCAGATCCTGCGTGATACCGGCTTCGGCTTCGTTGTGCTCGCCAACGGGCGGCTCGATGCCGAAATTAAAAAAGCCAAAATAACCCCCGAAGCCCTCGGTAAAAAAGACGCTGCAGAAGCCATCATCGCGGCCAGGCGAGAAGGGTTTCCTGACAAAACCATCCTGTTCCTTGACCAGGAAGAAGGCGGCCGCCTCCTGCCCGAACAAACCGCGTATTTCCTGGCCTGGACGGAAGCCGTAGCCATCTCAAACTTCCGCGCCGGTTCCTATCTGAGCGGCCAGCCCAGTAATGACGGCACCGGCCCCGACGGCAAACCGCTCATGATCACCACCGCTCAGGACGTCCGCGAGCAGATCGCCGCCAAACACCTCCACCCCGTAGTCTTCTGGGTCTCGCAGGACGAGTGCGCCCCCGGCGGTCCCGCTCCTGGCTGCACACTTCAGCCTCCGCATATTCAAGAAAGTGGCACCCCTGACGCCCCCGTCTGGCAGTACGCCCAATCCCCCCGCCGCCCGGAACTCACCAAAAGCTGTGCTAAAACCTACGCAGCAGACGGCAATTGCTACGCCGCTGTATCTACGGATTTATTTCTAGACCTTAACGTATCCGACTCCCCCGACCCTTCCCACGGACGTTG
>JAYVDT010000204.1:0-1680 GCA_043749265.1 Rhodanobacteraceae bacterium
CCATAGTCGACGAACTTGTCCGTGTAGATTGTGCTATTGACCCAATAACTGTAAATAACGTGATAGTGCCCAACTTCAGAGCTCACAGCTTGAGGAAGATAGGTCGAGGCACTGGAATAGACAGTTGCCGATGCAGAAATCCACTGATCTTTTCCCGTGATCGTCAACCAGGTTGTATTCAAATGCGAAGCAGTGGCCGGGCCGTTGGACGATCGCTCGAAATGGAACATGGCAACACGATGTAGCAGAGCGTTACTGCGATACCGACGGCATTGCAGAAGTAGCGGCTTACTTATCGTGTAGGTCGTGTAGGGCCTGGCGATCCCTAAACCACCCCCGGCAGTGTCAGGGTATTAATCGAGTTACCCTCCATCCGGCAAACCACACTCCGCTCATCCACCAAAATATTCACAGTTCGTGCACTTCCAAGCTCATTCCGCATCGACACCACAAGGCTTCCATCCGGATTCAAAAACGCCAGCGCATCCGCCAGCACCCCAGTCGTCCGCAGGTACCTGGCACCCGGCTGCACAAAGTGGCTTACGTGCTTGATTAAATAATATTCCGGGTTATACCGAAACGTTCCCGTCACTGGATCCACTGTCACCAGTGAATTCTGAAACTCTCCCCAGTGACTTTCTCCCCCCACCTTGAGCGCCAGGTTCCAGTACATATAGGCCGACGCGCCAGACTCAAAGTTCTCCCGCATCAGGTTCCAGCAATAAATGCTGAACTTCCAGGTATTGTGTCCGTCGCCGCACTCCTGTTCGGTCGCATAGATCCTCAGGTCGGGGTACTCATCATGCAGCGTCCGCAGCACGGTCCTGCCCGCCCACTGCGCGCCCAGGCCCTTGATGTAAACCCGGCTGTCATCTTCATTGAGAACTTTCCGCCCCAGTTGCGGATCCGGCCGTTCGATCGTCCCCAGAAACACATCAACGCCGCGCTCCTTCATCACCGGCCCGAGGTGTTCAATAAATTTCGCCAGGCTCGGTGCCGTCCACGTGCAGCTAGGAAACGGATGCGCCGAGTTGTACTCGTTTTGCGGCATCACCATCTTTACCGGCACACCCTCCGCCCGGTAATCGTCGATGTATCGCCCGAAGTACTGCGCGTAAGTTTGTAGGTGCGCTTCATCCACCCGAAACATATCCATCCCTTCATGCCCAATCTGGTCCTTCCGAATCCCATTCGGGGGCTCTCCCGGTGTCGGCACATCTCCCGCGTAAAAGTCATTTCGCTTCATCCATTGCGGCGGGCTCCACGGCGAAGCCCACAGCCTCAAACCCGGTGCATACTGCTGCGCGGCCTTGATAAACGGCAGCACTCCCTTGCGATCGCGATCAATCGAAAAGTGTTCCAACCCAAAATCTCCCGGCACCTCGTCATACGAGTACCACTCGGTCACAAAGTCATTCGCACCCAGCGGTGTCCTGCACAGGTTGAAGTTAGCCCCCACTCCCGGCGCAAAAAACTCCCGCAGAATCCCCTGCCGATCGCTTTCACTCAACAACTGCAATGCCAGCCATCCAAACTCATTGAAGCTCCCGCCAAACCCTTCAATCGTCTGCAGCGGCTCACCGATCAGCACCTTCAGCGACAAAGTATCCCAGTGCCGCTCCTGCGCCGGCAGCGACCCCACCGACCATGGCGACGTTGCCGAAGTCGAAACCCAAACCG
>JAYVDT010000205.1:0-5861 GCA_043749265.1 Rhodanobacteraceae bacterium
TGTACGTGTCGTACTGGCGGGCGAGCGCGCTGGTAGAGTCGGTAAAGTGCTTGAGGTCGGCGGGAGTCCACCAGTCGCGGACGCGGCCGTGAGAGTCGAAGGCAGAGCCCTCGGAGTCAAAAGTGTGCGAGATTTCATGGCCAATCACGGCACCGATGGCGCCATAGTTGACGGCGTCAGGGGAGGCGGGATCGTAGAACGGCGGCTGCAGGATGGCGGCTGGGAAGTTGAGGCTATTGTCGAGAGGAAGCTCGACAGCGTTGACGGTCTGGGGAGTCATAACCCACTCACTGCGGTCAACGGGCTGGCCGATGCGTGAGAGTTCGTAGTGGTATTCGAAGTGCGAATCACGATAAAGATCGTCGAAGAGATCGTCCGGCTTAATCTCGAGGGCGTCATAGGAGCGCCACTTTTCGGGATAACCGATGCCGACGCGTAAAGTCTGGAGCTTCTCGATAGCCTCCGCGCGGGTGGATGGGGCAAGCCATATAGCAGTTTCAAGTCGAGCGTGGAAAGAGATGATAAGGTTCGCAACAAGTTGCTGGACCTTGGCTCTTTCTTCGGGCGTAAAGTATCGGGCGGCATATTGCTTGCCCACTACATCCCCGAGGACGACGTTGACTAGGGCTACGGCACGCTGTTCACGGGGACGCTGCTGAGGAGCGCCACCGATCTCCTTGGAGAAGTTGAAGTGCTCATCTGCGAGGGCCTTTGAGGTCGCGCCGGCATATTCGTCGATAAGATGAGCGGCGAGGAAGTCTTTCCAGGTGGCGACAGGGTTTAAGGCTACAAGTGCAGATTCAGCGACGAAGGCGGTGGGTTGCCAGACGAAAAAAGTCTTCTGGCCGGCAAGGTCGGCGGCGGCGAAGAAGGTGGGCCAATCGAGACCAGGGGCCTTGGTGGAAAAGTCGGCGAGTGTCCAGAGATTGTTGGCGTGTTCAATGTTTTCACTGTCGGCGAGTGATACGTGGTGCTCGGCGATGCTGCGCTCGAGAGCTAGGACGGCGGTCGCACGATCGTCGGCGTGGTCGTAACCGGCTAGTTTAAAATTTGTGGCGAGGTGCTTTTGATAGGCCTCACGGATGGCTTTCATGCGGTCCGAGTCGGTGAGGTAGTAGTCCTTGCCGGGCAGGCCAAGTCCGCCCTGAAGCAGATAAGGGGCTTCGTGGTCGGGGTCGTTGAAGGCTGGTGCCACCCACAGGCCGATGAAGTTGGCGGTGTGAAACTTGGCTGCGTTCAATGGGTCAACGTCAGCACGGAGAGAGCGACCGAGAGCTTCAGCAAGATCATGGCTGGATTGGATGGCGTCGATAGGCTCGAGTTGGACTTTGAGCGCGGCGCGACCGTGAGCCTCGATTGCGGCTTCATCCATGTAAGCGGCCTTTAGGTCCGCGATTTTCCGTGACTCCGAACCTTCCGGGGCTTTGCTCGAGGCTGGATCATTCACTATGACAGCGGAGCGGGCGGCCGCGCGGTCTCCCAGGATACCGAAGACGGATACGGAGGAACGGTCTGCGGGGATCTGCGTGCGGGTGAGATAAGTGCCGTTGGCGTACTGGTAGAAATCATCGCCGGGCTTGACGGCAAGGTTCATGTTGGCGGTGTTGACGCCGGGAGCCTTTTGGGCCGATGGGGCTTGCTGTGCGGAAACGAAAGGAGGGACGATGAGGAGAAAGGTTGCTGTAGCTACGGCCTTTGCGGATGGTCTGACGAACATTTAGGCTCCCGAGTTAAGCGCATGCGGCTGCGTACCCCAGTATGCACTTGCGACTCGGGTTCCATCAATGCAGAGTTGCCCGATGGTCCGTGATACCCCATTCCCTATACACTCGGGGAGTCACAAACAGCTTTACAAAAACGGACAAACAAACCGATGCGCAAGATGACTCGCTTCTCTTTCCTCGCAGCTCTTCTCAGCTCTTCCCTGCTTCTCGCGATGGTCCAAGCACAGGCCCAGCAGGCGGTTGCACCTCGGCCTGTGGTACTGCAGACTGATAGTCCGAAGCTCATTAATGGCTACGAGCCGAAGTGGTGGAAAGAAGCGGTCGTTTACCAGATTTATCCGCGTTCATTCAAGGATTCAAACGGCGACGGCATCGGCGATATCAAAGGCATCACGTCGCGCCTGGACTATTTGCAAAAGCTGGGCGTGAACGTGATCTGGCTCAGCCCGCACTTCGATTCACCCAACGCCGACAATGGTTACGACATCCGCGACTATCGCAAAGTGATGGCGGAATTCGGCACGATGAACGACTTTGACGACATGCTTGCGGGCCTCAAGCAGCGTCACATGCGGCTCATCATTGACCTTGTTGCAAACCACACATCGGATGAGCACAAGTGGTTCGTCGAGAGCCGTAAGTCGAAGGACAATCCCTATCGCGATTTCTACATCTGGCGTCCGGGTCGGCTTGGGGCCGATGGAAAGATGCAACCGCCGAACAATTATCCTTCGGCCTTCTCCGGTTCTGCATGGCAGTACGACGACACCTCGAAGGAGTATTACCTTCACTACTTTGCAGTGAAGCAACCAGACCTGAACTGGGATAATCCCAAGGTCCGTGAGGAAGTCTTCAGCCTGATGCGATTCTGGCTGGATAAAGGCGTGGACGGCTTCCGCATGGATGTAATTCCGTTTGTCTCCAAGCAGCCTGGTCTCCCGGAACTCACGGCAGAGCAGATGAGGAATCCTGGCGCTGTGTACGCAAGCGGCCCACACCTGCAGGAGTACCTCCAACAGATGAACCGTGACGTGCTTTCCAAATATGACGATATGTCGGTGGGCGAAGCAGCAGGCATCACGCTGGAGCAGACACCTAGCCTTGTAGACGACCGTCGCCACGAACTCAATGAGATCTTCAACTTTGACGCCGTTCGGTTGAACCGCCACGGACGCCGTTTCGTAACCTGGACACTGCCCCAACTCAAGGCCATCTATACGCGACACTCAGAGGTGCTGACCAAGCACGACTGGGATACCGTTTTCCTCTCAAACCATGACAATCCTCGCATTGTTTCGAGCTTCGGCGATGATTCCGATCAGTTCCGGGTCCCCTCCGCAAAGCTGCTTGAGACCATGCTTCTGACACTGCGTGGAACGCCCTATATTTATCAGGGCGACGAACTGGGCATGACAAATTATCCGTTCAAGACCATCCGCGATTTCGATGATATTGAGGCTCAGAATGGATACAAGGACGAAGTGCTGACTCGCCACACCATGACAGAAGCTGCTTACATCGAAAACCTGCGGCATATGGGTCGCGATAACAGCCGCACTCCGATGCAGTGGGATAGCACGGCGAACGGCGGATTCACGTCGGGCACGAAGCCGTGGCTCGCGGTGAATCCAAATTACAAAACCATTAATGCCGCGCAGGAGGATGCAGATCCTAACTCGATTTACAACTATACCGCGCGTCTGATCGCGTTCCGCGCAAAGACGCCGGCATTTGTCTACGGCGACTATAAGGATCTTGATCCACAGCACGCACACGTGTTTGCTTACACACGGACACTGGACGATCAGCGATATCTCGTGGTGCACAACTTCTCTGCGGATCCTATTGCTTATACGCTGCCTGACGGGCTGAAAGCGGGTAAGTCCATCATGGACAACTATTCAGGAGACGAGAGTGCAACTGGCACGCTTCATCTTAAGGGCTGGGAGTCGCGAATCTATAAGCAGTAAGTGGCACAATGATTTCGTGAAGCCCTGTGCACTGATGATTATGCGGGTTTCGCTGATGACGTGGCACTTCCTGTAAATGAATACAGGTCATCACGGAAATAACTGTGTAATCCACAAAGAGCATTCTGGAGAAGTTGGCTCCCCCCCCCAAGCACCCGACTCTTGCAAAGATTCCAACGATCTAGAACATAAAACATTTGCGAACTAAATGTTAGATGACTTGCCGGGTCACATTGCCGTCACGCAGCTTTTTTTCCCACGGCAGTAATGTGTCCAAGTGCCGATAAAAACCACATTCCTGTCACCGTCTTTGCAAGACGTAGACTAAGCCACATGGCCAGCGAGTAGTCCGCAAATTCTGTCACATACGCAGTTGTTCCCGATGCTCAAGCCCGCGCAGGGATACTCTCGCAGGAATTTTCATTATTTGAACGTCTGGTTGACGACTCAGACCACTGACCAAAAGTGTAGCCTTCCACGAACCATTGAAAGAGTGCCTGTACCGCCATTCGACGATGCACCAATGATTGTGCAAGGTTGACTTGCATGCATGATTCGGTAGTATTCTAGGCTTGCATAGGCGAAAGAAAGGCGAAAATATTTATGACGATGCAGTCAAGAAGTGCGGCGCTCAGGCAAGAGATTGAGGGCCACCTTGGGTCTCGGATTCCTGCCGCTTTATCGCCGCAGGCTGTCCAGTCACCACGACTTCTTCCCATCGGAAATGAGGCCGTAAATGGCTTGCTTGGAGGTGGCATACCGATCGGCGGCATCTCCGAGTTCACCGGCCCCGCCACTGCAGGACGGACATCTCTTGCCATGTCTGTCCTGAGCGAAGCCTGCGTCGATTCGGCCTGCGCCTACATAGACGTGAGCGACAGCCTCGACGTAAGAAGTGCCGCTGCCGCTGGAATACGCCTGGAGAATCTACTTTGGGTTCGATTTTCGGAGAGGCAGGAGCCAAAACAGAGTAAAAGCCTGCCGCATATCAACCCTGTAGATAAAGCCGTCACATCAGGCCGACAGCATGGATCAACTCAGCGCTGCGACAGTCCGCATCCGCGCACTGAGACGAAAGGCATGGACCTTGCTTTGGAAAAGATGCTTATCCAAAAGACAGAGTCACGACTGAAGAAGACGGAGGGAACACCAGGTTACCCCAATCAAAGACTGAGCCTTGCTATGGCGTCAGAAGAACAGGTCGCTTACAACCATTTCAACGCCCGTCGTGCTGACGCTACAGATCCTTTGCGGCAGATCGACCGCAAGGCAGCGGACGATGCCCATAAGCGTGCCCACTCCCAAGCAGCAGTGCTTAACGGGCCAAAGCACGTAGAAAAGCCGTGGAGCAAGTTGGACAAGGCTCTTCGTACGGCAGACCAGATTCTTCAATCCGGCGGCTTTAGAGTCATCGTACTTGACCTCGCTTCGATCGCTCCCGAAGAGGCACTTCGTATTCCATCAGCTACGTGGTATCGGTTTAGTCGTGCGGCGCAAGAAGGCGATGCGATCCTGCTCTTACTTACTCAAGAACCGTGTGCCAGATCGAGCGCGAAGTGTGTACTCGACTGCTTCCCCGGCACAAGCGCAAGTAAACCCAGCAAAGTGCTAGGAATGATGACCAACTCCATTGAAGTGATTCGCCAGCGTGTAGCAAATCCATACGGCAAGAAAGCACCAGGCAGAGCATCTGAGTGGAATGCGACTGCACCGTGGATGCGCGCAGTGGGGAGATAGGGCATGGAATATGCCGCGATCCACATCCCGGAGTTCCCGGTCGTCGCATGGCTTCGCTCGGACGCCGCCGTGCGCCCGCATGCTCTTGCGGTGATCGAGGGAGTCGCTCCGCATCAACGCGTGGTGTCTATCAACCGTGCAGCCAGAGCCCAAGGGGTCTCACGTGGAATGAGCAAGGTTCAGGCCGAGGCGACCGGGCCTTTACTCTTTCGCAATCGTTGCATAGAGGAAGAAACAGCCGCATTTCAAATCGTGCTGGAAGTAGCCGAGCGTTTCTCGCCTCGGATACAAGCTCTTGCAGGGCCAACCAACCGTTACGCTCAAGCCCACGCGCTTTCCATCTCTCTCCTAGTGGATCGAACGGGCACGCAGGCTTTGTTCGGCACCGCAGAGCAGTATGTCAAAAAGTTGAAGGACGACCTTGAAGCCG
>JAYVDT010000206.1:0-1679 GCA_043749265.1 Rhodanobacteraceae bacterium
CGCGAGCATGACGTCATTGGCGTTGCGGCCATCCTTCCAATAGCGAAGTGCGCTGGTGGCCATCGCGCGGGTGGGGCCGTGGGCTCCGGTGATGAAGTGTGTGCCGCTGAAGAGATGCACGAAGAGGTCGCCTGCGACACCAGATCCGTAGTCGTTCCATTTGCGCCACTGGAAGAAACGCTCTGTCGAGAAGGGAATCTTTGGGGCCGAACCGAGAAAACGCGGCCAGTCGCAGGTTTCGGGTGAGGCATCGAGAGGGATGCTGTAGTTCCATGCGCCGATGGAGGAGTTGCGATTCCAATGGGCGGAGATGAGGTTGAGTTTGCCGATGGCTCCGGAGGCGAGAAGTTCTTTGGCCTTGGCGTAGAGCATGGAACTGACGCGCTGGCTGCCGACCTGAAGGATTCGATTGGTGGAGCGGGCGGCGTCGATGATCTCCGGCCCGTCGGAGTAGAGGTGAATCATGGGCTTTTCCAGGTAGACGTCCTTGCCGGCCTGCATGGCATCTACGGCGGCGCTCTTATGCCAATGGTCGGGGGTGGCGATGAGGACGGCATCGACGTCTTTGCGCGCAAGGATTTCGCGGTAGTCGCGGGTGGTAAAAAGATCAGAACCCCACAGCTCTTTGGCGTGCGCGAGGCGGCCGTCATAGCAGTCTGCGACGGCGACCAGCTTGACGCCGGGAACCTGTAATGCGAAGCGGGTATCGCTCTGGCCCTGGATGCCGGCGCCGATGAGAGCCAGTCGGATGTCGTCGTTGGGTGAGCGTGAGGCAGGGGCGGGGGATTGCGCGAAGAGGGGGTGAAGGCGTGTCGCAGCGAGGGCTGTGGTGGCTGTGGTAGCGGCAGATTTGAGGAATGTTCTGCGATCGAGCATGGTGATGAGTCTCCCTGGCGTAGGTGCGAATGGTGTCCCGATATGAGGCCGAAGATTTGGCTCCCCATTGTAGGGCTTATGGGAGGATGTGCTTCGAGAGCGGCGGGAAAGGATATGAAACAAACGATCCGGGGTACATTGTTCGTTGTTGAAATTTTCTTCTCGCGCGTCGTTGCTTTGATGGAATATGATGAGGCCCGAGTCGAGGAGAACCATGATTACACGACGTGAGTTTCTGGATACGGTTGCGGTTGGAGCAGCGGGGCTGGCGATTGGATCGACGGCTAAGAGCTATGGACAGATCAAGGGTGCGAACGATCGCCTGAACTTTGCGGTGATTGGGTTGAACTCGAGAGCTTACGCGCATTTGTCTTCGCTGAAAGCGAACAAGGAGAAGGCCCGGATTTCGCATGTTTGCGATGTGGATACGACGATCCTGAAAAAGTTCAGTGCGGCGACTGAGCAGCAGATGGGCGAGGCTCCGGCGATGGACAAGGACTTCCGCAGGATTCTGGCGCTGAAGGATGTAGACGCGATTACGATTGCGACTCCCGACCACTGGCATACGCCGATGGCCATTATGGGCCTGCAAGCGGGCAAGCATGTTTATGTGGAGAAGCCTTGCAGCCACAACCCGGCTGAAGGCGCGATGCTGGTAGAGGCGCAGCGGAAGTACGGCAAGCTGGTGCAGATGGGAACGCAGCAACGGTCGTCGCCACATACGATTGAGATTGTGGACAAGATCCACAACGGTTTGATTGGGCGTTCTTACATGGGAAAAGCCTGGTACAGCAATACGCGCA
>JAYVDT010000207.1:0-1679 GCA_043749265.1 Rhodanobacteraceae bacterium
GCATGGCCGGGGAAACCGGCGTCGGAGCGGACGGCTGGGTGGAATTCTGTGCAATACAAGACGCCACAGACAACGCAGCCACACCAGCAGCAGGAAACAGGAATCTTATGCGCACGCAAACCTCAGAGTTCAATTGACCGCGGACTTTGGACGCGCACCGGTCGTCTCCAGTGTAAACCTCGGGTTGGCCTGCGTGTTTGTACCGCTAGTTGTTGGGAATGATGCGGCGAACCTGCTCATCGGCACCCGCAATCCAGCGGGGAGTGCAGATACCTTTTGCGAGTAGTTGCGCTGCCATCGTTTTGATGGGGTCGAGACCGCTGGGTACACATGCGATCACTGCGGCGCCACCATCCCCACGCGCGCGCAGAATGCACTCCTGGGCGACACGATAGATGGCCACGGCGTCTGCTGCGTCGACAGGAATTAGGGGGAGGTGGACGCCAGCCGGGGTACTGACAGAGCCGCCGACTGCGACGAGTAAGAGCGGGAGGTCGCCGTCACCTGCAACCGTTAGCATGCGACGCCAGTCTGCGGGGGTTAGTTCAGCAGAGATGAAGTAAGCCAGGACGACCCCTTTGTTGGAGCTGGCCTTCTGCGCCATGGCCGCGCCAATGGCGCAGAGCAGACGATCGGCGGCAGATCCTGCGAAAGGTTTGTGCTCCGCTTCGATCACCTTGCGAACCTGGGCCGGGCGGCACGCGCGGGCAGTTTCTCGCTGGCCGACGTCTCGAATGTGTTCGATCATCGCAGCACCTCGGCTATCACTGGTCAAGTCGCCGGATTTAAGGTCAACGGCGGTGCCGACCCAGCAGGCCTCGAATCCGCGTGGGAGGCTTGCGGATTTAGCAGATTTTGCGAGCCGTGTACCCAAGTGGCGGACTTCCAGCAAGCCGCGATACATGGCTTGCATGCGCAGATGGCTGATCAGCGGACTTTCAAAGGATTTTGAGGCCATATCGCTCGTCCCTCCGACAACAGTCTGGAAAGGAGCGCCGTTTGAAAGCGGCGCCCCGTGCGGCAGGTTTGCCAGCGAAGCTACGCGCGGGCGGGGTCCGCAGACTCGACGTCCAATCCGAGTTCCTTGAGCGCCTTCTGCGCGTCCTTGGGTTTGAAGCCGCCGTCGCGAGCGAGCCGCGACAGCGTGGCACCGACGATCGCCTCTGCGCTGACTTCAAAGTGCCGGCGCAGATGTTCGCGGTTGTCGCTGCGGCCAAAGCCGTCAGTTCCGAGCGAGACCATGCGATTGCCAACCCACGGCGAGAGCCCATCCGGAATCGACTTCATGTAGTCGCTGGCTGCGATGATGGGTCCCTTGGTACCGCCGACAAGCATCTGCAAATACGAGACCTTGGCCGGCTCCGCTGGGTGCAGGCGGTTCCAGCGCTCTATAAACAGGGCTTCGCGACGAACCTCCGTGTAGCTGGTCACGCTCCAGACATCCGCGTGGACCTTGTATTTCTCGACCAGGATGGTCTGCGCCCGCAGAACCTCGTTCAGGATTGGCCCGGAACCAAAGAGCTGCACAGTGGCTTCGCCAGCGCCGGGCTTGAGCTTGTACAGCCCCTTGATGACGCCTTCGGCGACGCCCTCCGGCATAGACATCATGGGGTAGTCCTCGTTGTACATGGTGATGTAGTAAAAGCCGTCCTCGTTGGCCTCGTACATGCGGCGGATGC
>JAYVDT010000208.1:0-5858 GCA_043749265.1 Rhodanobacteraceae bacterium
TTGCCATTGGTGACAGGGAACTCGGGCATCCCGCCGATCTCGAGGGTACCCGCAACCCTGGCGGTTTTGGCGTCGATCACCGTAACGACACCGCCGCGATGATCGAAGGCGAATATACGCTCGGTCTTTGGCTCGAAGAGGATGCCGTCAGGGCTTCCGGCCGCGGGCAGGTCAACCACCGTGGCGAGGGTTTTGAGGTCGAAGACGCGGACGGTGGAGTTGCCGCCGCTGGTTATGAAACCTCGGTTGTATCCGGGTGCAATCGCGATGCCGTGCGTCTGGTTCATGCCACTGATGATCCCGACGACTTTGTCCGTGGCTACATCGACTACGTCCACTTCATTACCGTGCGAGACGTAGAGTCGACGCGCGGCCTGATCGATATTGAGATAATCCCAGTCGCCCTCTGCAGCGATAGGGATCTTTGCCACCAGATGGTACTTCACTGGCTTCTGGGCGCTGGCCGGCGCGATAGATGCTGCAAGAGCCAAGGGAACGAAAGCTTTCAGCAGCATGAGGCCTCCGGGAACGATCACCACACTAAAGGTTTGCGTTCTCAAGAATCTGACTGCGCGTGCGAGGCTTTGACTCCGGGCCGAAAAAGCGCTCAATCTCCTTGGCCAGGGAGAGGAGCGCGGGACGGCGTTCGGCGAGGCCTTCAGCGTCCAGCGAGAAGGCCCCCTGCCAGATGCGCTCAAGGATTGGCTCGATGTTGGTGGAGAGCAATTGATCTGTTGTGAAGTTGCGGATTGCTTCGAAGAGTTCTTCTTCTTCGGGCTCATACTCGTCCGCTGGCGCGCCGTCGGCGAGATGCTTCTCGGGGTCGGCGGCGCGGACTAGTTCTTGAATGGAAGCAAGGTCGGGGGGTGGGGGCCAGGGTTGGCTCATGCGGGCTCCTGCTGGCTCAGGCAATGCAGCGTGCCGAGGCCCCAGACTAGGTCCACCGAATGGATGCCGACGACTTCACGGTCGGGGAAGGACTTGGCGATAATGTTGAGAGCGTGTCGATCGCTGGAGTCGTTGAAGGTTGGGACGAGCACCAGGCCGTTAGCGATGTAGAAGTTGGCGTAGCTTGCGGGCAGGCGTTGGCCCTCAAACTTGACGGCGCAGGGCATGGGGAGCTCGACGATTTCGTAGGGTTCGCCGGCGAGGTTTCGGGCCTGACGGAGGCGCGCGAGATTTTCTGCGAGCGGCAGGTGGTTCTCGTCCGCGGTGTTGGGCTCGACGCAGGTGAGGATGGTGTTGGGGCCGACGAAGCGGGTGATGTCATCGACGTGGCCGTGCGTGTCGTCGCCGGCACAGCCGCGATGGAGCCAGATGGTTTGCGAGATGCCGAGGTGATCGCGGAAGCTCTCTTCGAGTTCCTCGCGTGTGACGCCGGGATTACGCTCTTGAATCTCGGAGAGCAGGCATTCCTCGGTGGTGATGAGGACTCCCGCGCCATTCACGTCGATGCTTCCGCCTTCGAGGACGAGGCGATGCGTGCCGACCATGGGACGGCGTTCGGGCATGTTGTACAGCTTGGCGACTTGCTGGGGGACCTGGTCGTCGCGGCGCCAGTTGTCGTATTTGGCCCAGGCGTTGAAGCGCCAGTTAGTGATAGAGACCTCGCCGGCCGGATCCTTTGTGAAGATGGGGCCGGAGTCGCGGAGCCAGACACGGTCGGTGGGCCACTGGTGAAAGTGAAGGCGGGCCATGTTGGCTCCGCCGCGCTTGAGGATGGATTCGGCGCGGCGCTCGGCGGGTTCGTTGTTGACGAGGATATGGACCTCTTCAACGCGGGAGAGTTGGCGGACGATCTCGGCGTAGACCCAGGGGATGGGCTGGAATTTGCTGGGCCAGTCTTCCGGGTTATGGGGCCAGGCTATCCACGTGGCGGCGTGTGGTTCCCACTCGGCGGGCATGCGAAATGCGGGCGGCGGTTTGGGCTTATCTTCTCGCATGTATGTCTTTCTGTCTCAGGGGAGGCACCCCTGACTGTCTAGCATATTACCTGCGTTGCACTTGCGCGGAAGGGGCGCCGTAAAGTCCGCCAAGCAAAGGAAAACGCTGAAATCCAGGGTCTAAATAACAAAGCCCCTGCGGCGGCAGGAGCTTGTCTTGGTTCATCTCTTTTGAAAGGATACCAGTCGGTTGGCGGGTGCTGCGCCATTTTTATTTTCAGGACTGGAGCGGGGGTTGAGTGTTTTATGGCTTGACAAGATCTTGAAGGGTCGTTCACCGGCAGTCGAGGGTGGGGCACGGAAGCATGGGGAAAATTGGCAGTCGCAAGAATCTTTTGGGAATGGAGCGCTGGTTGATGGTGCCAGAGTCTCCCGCTGGATGGCGACATTACGCGCCCATGGGTGCTGTAAGCAGCGTCTCCCGAGTTCAGCCGATCAGCCCGCCGCATGAAGCTCAACGGAGATGTCCTATTGAAGTTGAAGCTCGACAATCAGGGTAAGTTGACGGACGTGACGGTTGCGCGAGGTGTTGGTCACGGCCTAGATGAAAAAGCAGTGGAAGCGGCACGAAAGTACCCTCCAACGGGACCGGGTTTGCCGGGATCTTCGGTTTCTGCACCGATGACGTAGATTTGGCCCTTGTTGTTGGCTACGATGGCGTCGACTTCATTGCGGCAACGGGCCGTGGGGTCGGAATCGAGTGTCGCCGCGGGGCGGGTTGGGGACGATGAGGCGGGTCTTGCGGGTGGCCGTGTCCATGCCGTGGATGCAGCCGGGCGCGGAGTAGATCATGGTCCTGCCATCGGGGGTGTAGGCGTTGTTGTTGAAGTAGAAGTTGGAGGAGCCGGACTCATCGGTGAGGCACCTGTTATTCAGGGTATAAGTGCGGATTGAAATAGTTTCCTGTTGGGAACAGGGTTCTACGTAGAACACCACGCCACTCTCTGCAGTGCGGCTTCCAGATTTGAGATGGATTAGTGGGTTAGGAGGCGGGAGAGAGTCTGGGTGAGGGACCAAGTGATGAACATGCCGAAGACAATGTAGGCGGCTCCGACAAAGCGCCAGGTCCAACCGGTCATGCGGAGGAAGATAGGTTCGGTTTTGGCGTAGCGCTGCTTGCCGAGCAACAAGCGATAGATGGTCAGGGCGCGGGTGGGCAAGGTCATCTGCAGGATGCCGAAGAGGACGTAGGCAAGGGCGCAGAGAAAGCCGAGGAGGAAGATGAGTTGGGTGATGATGGGCATGGGGGCTTGGGTATTTTCACTGGGTCGAGACCGAAGTCTCAGTATCGAGACCTCGGACGCCTCGCATTTGTGAGACTAGTCGAGATAGCGGCTAGTGATACCAGTGTAGGCGTCGATGCGGCGGTCACGGAGGAAGGGCCAGTTCCGGCGAGTGTCTTCAAGGAGCTTGGGGTCGATCTCGGCGATGAGGATCTCTTCCCTGTCGTGGGAGGCCTGGGCGATGATCCGGCCGAAGGGGTCGGCGATGAAGGAGCCGCCCCAGAACTCCAGGCCGGTGTCGGGCGTGTGCGGGCCGGGGCCTTTCATCAGCGAGCCGTTGTGCTGGACGTCGCCGTACTCGTGGCCGACACGATTAACGGCACCGACGAAGACGCCGTTGGAGATGGCGTGGGCGCGCTGCATGACCTGCCAGGCGGAGTACTGGGCTTCGCCGAACTCTTCCTTTTCAGACGGGTGCCAGCCGATGGCGGTGGGGTAGAAGAGGGTTTCGGCGCCCATGAGGGCGGTGACGCGGGCAGCCTCGGGATACCACTGGTCCCAGCAGATGAGGGTTCCGATGGGGCCGTGAGAGGTGCGCTGGGTGCGGAACCCGAGATCGCCGGGGGTGAAATAGAACTTTTCGTAGTAGAGAGGGTCGTCGGGGATGTGCATCTTGCGGTAGATGCTGGCGAGGTGGTCCGGTGCGGTGCTGGTGTGGTCAAGGATGGCGGCGGTGTTGTGGTACAGACCGGCGGCGCGGCGCTCGAACAGGGAGGCTATCAGTACGATTTTTTCGTCTTCGACGACCTTGCCGAGGATGGTGGTGGAGGGCCCGGGGATGGACTCGGCGGTGTCAAAGAGAGCGTGTTCTTCGCGCTGGCAGAAGTACTGGGCGCGGAAGAGCTCAGGGAGGCAGACGATATTGGCTCCGGCGCGGGCGGCCTGGCGGACGAGTTCGGCAGCCTTGTTGAGGTTGTCGAGAGTGTCTACGCCGCAGGACATCTGAATGAGGGCGATTTTTTTGTGAGGCGTTTGTTTTTGCGGTGAGGACACGAGTTGCTCCTTGGAGGTTGGAGGGGTTGCGAAGGAATCGTCAGGTCCATTTTAGAGTGAGGAATGGCCGGGCTGCATTGGATTGCCTGGGGTCCTTTATGGGAACATCTGGTAACTTAAGGATGGGACAAGCCCCGACGCTTCTGGCCCAAGCCTTCCCGAAAAATCTGCATCCGATGATTTGTAGGGTAGATCCGCACCTATTTGAAAAGGAGCACTATGTCGAACGAATATCGTGACTTTTTGGAGCTTTCTTACTCAGAACTGGAAGAGATGAACCTGGCAGTGAAGGAACAGCGCAAACAGCGCGTGCCGGCGGAGATTATTCAGGAAGAGCGTTTGAATTACCTTCGGGAAGAGAAGCGTATCAAAGCCGTGACGGTCGTATTTTCTGACCTTGAAGGTCGGTTGCACACGCTGGATTATGACAAGAAGTTTCTGATCAAGAGTTACGACAACCTTACGTTTGATGGCTCGTCCATCCGCGGATTTACGGCACAACGTGAGAGCGATTTACGGCTTGCAATTGACTGGGCTGCGTTCTACTGGGTGCCTGCGGATGTGTTTGGGTCGGGCAAGGTGCTGGTATTTGGCGAGGTCATCGGCAAGAATGGCGGGCATTATGCCGGCGATCTGCGTGGCGTGCTGAAGAGCTTTGCGAATGACATGTTCACGACCAATGGTTGGACGTTGAACGCGGCGAACGAGATCGAAGGGTTCCTGTTTGAGGGCATTGATGCCGAACGGAATTTCAACGGAACCGGATCCTTTGAGTATGTGAACCAGGGTGGCTATTACCATTCGCTGCCGGGCGATCCGTTGCGTGAGTTCATCGATACAACTGCCGAAGTGCAGCGCGCGATGGGCTTTGAGAATGAGAAGGATCATCCCGAGGTTGCGCCTTCCCAGTTCGAAATTAATTATACGTATGGCGATGTGGTGACGGCCGCGGATCAGATTCAACTTTACAAGCTGATCTGCCGTCAGGTAGCGACGCAGATGGGCATGACGGCGAGCTTTCTGCCGAAGCCGGTTACGGGCGTGAATGGCTCGGGCATGCACACCAATGTTTCAATCACAAAGAATGGCAAGAATCTGTTCTGGGATCCGAAGGGTGAAGAGAAGATTTCAAAGATGGGCTGGCAGTTCGTGGATCGGATTCTGACGCATGGCAACGATCTTTGCCTGCTGCTGAATGCGAGCGTGAATGCTTATCGCCGACTGGATCCGCACTTTGAGGCGCCGAACCAGATCAAGGCTTCGGCCACGGATCGTGGGTCGATGGTTCGCATTCCAATTGGAAATGAGAAGAGCGCGCGTGTGGAGATTCGTTCGGTTGGACCGGATGCAAATCCTTACATGGTGCTGTACTCGATCTTCCGGAGCGGGTTGCAGGGCGAGACATCGAGGATGAAGAATCTACGTCAGGCGGAACGGTATCTCCCGGACAACATCTACACGGCACTGGATGATTTCAAGAAGGCGCCGTGGACTTCGACGCTGCTTGGCGAAGATGTGAAGACTCGGTACGCGGAGTTGAAGCAGGCTTCTGCCGATCGTTGCCCACGTTTGCTGGGTACGATTGTGAAGCCGTGTGAAGTGCAGTTCCATCACGATGTTTACAACCAGTTGCTTTGGG
>JAYVDT010000209.1:0-5853 GCA_043749265.1 Rhodanobacteraceae bacterium
GCGAAGATCGAACGCAGTTGCTATCAAACGGAAACCCCCAATGTGCCTGGCGCATCGCATATGCGCCACGACGCGGTTCTACTGAGACGAGGATTGCCGCACTGCTTCGTCGTTCCTTGTCGAGGTCTCTACCCGCCCCAGTCCTCGATATAGAATTTAGAAAAAGGGAAGGGGTCGCAAAGGGTTCATGCGGGGTACGGTGACAGCGTGAGTTTAGGGCCGAGTTGACCTGACTTGTCCCTGCAAAACAAAACCCTTTTAAAACCCCTGAGCACATTCCTTTGCGTCATTTGTTGGGGTTTTTAGTACGTTTTAGTTCCTTCAAGTTGTTGATAATAAAAGATATACCGAATCTGCAAAACCAGTATTCATGGGTTCAAATCCCATTCGGTGCTCCACAAAATCAATAACCTAGCATCGTTTCAAAAGACCCCTAACACCACTAAACATCACTCTGCTAGACACGGATCAGATGTGGGAGGGTTTTCCGGTGCTAAAGATAACGTCCGAACGCTATCAGCACGGTTCCATCCGACGGGTAAAACGCGCCAAGGGATTTGCCTCGGAGCTTCGTTACTACGTCCGCGACGGCTCTAAGCGAAGCCTCAAGCTACAAACCTTCGACTCCTCGAACTAGAAAAATGAAAAGGCACTTTGTCAGCATCTCGAAGGTCTCCTCGTGAAGCTGAACGAGAAGACGGAATACACACGCTCGGCCAACGTGACTTTCAACGCGTTCCTTGATCGGTACATCGAAGAAGAGATGCCAGCTCGTCATTCGACGAAAGGCTCCTACACTTCGATCATCAACAAGAGACTTCGGCCTCAGTGGGGCCTATATGTCGTCTCCGAGATTCGCCCCGCCGATCTCCATGCCTGGTTCCAAAGTCTTGCTGGTTGCCGATCACGATTGTGTTGCCCTTCTCACTGATGCCTGGGCAGGCGACTTGCAGCACGAGGGCTTGGTGTTACGCGAAGGCCAAGACAGCCCATCGTCACCGCGATCATGTAGCCAAAACGCTGTGCCGGATTCTTCTTTGCAATCGCCATCAAACGAAGCGTCTTTGGATGGCAATGCAGTACGGCTGCGGCTGCTTTTAGATCGAGAACAGCTATATGAGATTCGTCAGCTAGCTTAGCGGAGTTTGCTTGGTGGCAATGGCCTTATCTTCGGAATCCCCATCGTCTTCGACGAAACCGCATTAAAGTCCTCTGGCAAACCAACTTTGCGCACGATTGCGCGATAGCGTTCTTCTTTGTGTAGAAAGTCATAAGCCGGGTCGTTCTGGATCCACAATAGATCGGGGGCACGCTGACGCACTCCTTCCTCCAGTAGATCCAAACTCTTCTCGCGCACGTGAAGTTCCGCGTAAAGCAAAGCCAACGCTACCGGCGAGACATACTTTGTGCGCTGACGCTCCTCGAGCGAGGCGATTTGCCAGCGTAGAACGCCCTCATAGTTCCCATGGCGAAACGCTTGCCGGACGCTCTCCTCATCCTTCTTGTTACCCCGAAGAGAAAGTTCGCGTTCCAACATCTGAACTGATTCTTTCTGTGAACCCTGGCGGCGATAGGTTTCCGCAGCCACAAAGTACAGGGCAGAGTCCATCGCATTGGCTTCGAGTCGTTGATTCGCATCCAGCAATGCTTCATCATAGCGACGGGCCAGGAGAAGAGAGAGCGCGAGTGCCCACGGACGCCCGAACGGATCTAACTCAGCGGCAATTCGTTGCGCGTGGATGGCTTCGTCGTGGCGGTTCAGAGCAGCGAGTATCTTGGCGCGGAAGTGATACGCCTCAGCAAATTTCGGGTCGAGCTCGATTGCCCGGCTGATCTCCGCCTGAGCCTGTACCCAGTCCCAACGGTTGATGAAAATTGACGATCCCAACGCCAGATGCGCTTCAGGAAGGGAAGGATCAAGCTCGATTGCCTTACGTGCGGCCGCCTCGGCGGGGCCAAGGGAATCCTCAGGACGAAGTGTGCCGACTATCGCGCCGGCACCGTAGTAGGTGGAGAGTCCACTCCATGCGGCAGCGTAGTCGGGCTGTAGTTCCGTCGCTGTGCGGAAAGCTTCGCCCGCATGTTGGTTGGTATCGCCACTTTTTTTGCTCACATTCGCAAACCAGAGTAGTGGCCGCGCAGGTAAGCATCATGAGCTTCGGGTCGAATATATCGTGCGTTCTCCGTTAGCATCACCGCGCTTTGTGTGGCATGGGCAATCGCCTTTGCCGCTTCACCAGGAAGAGAGGCAACATTCTTGACGTCGCGATTGGCGTCCTTACATGAAGATCGGGATCAGGATGACCTCGAGCCAATCGTCGGACTTTGGAAGATAGCCTTCGTCGATAAGAGCAAGGGATACACCGACACCGGCTACGCCGCATGGCACTCAGACTTTACCGAGTTCCAGAACTCTCAGCGAACCCCATCAACCGGAGCTGTCTGCCAGGGTGTTTGGGAAAAGGTGGGCCTCTCCACATTTCGATTGAACCACTTCGCTATGGCTTACGCCGATAACGTCAATCTAACCAACATCATCCGCATACGGGAAGAAGTTACGGTTGATAAATCTCGTAAGACCTTCCGTGGCACTTTCACGACCGATGTCTACAATACCCAGCATAATCTCATCATTGAATTTCACGGTTCGATCACTGGTACGCGAGTCACCATCGACTCTGGTATCGATTCGCATTGATCGGCGCGGGGGCGGCGGAGCTTCTGCCCCGGGCAGCCTCCATGTCCTGCAATATCACCGCTCCCGCGTGATCACTCAAGTTGTAGCTTGGAGCAGAATGTGGCGGAACTCCTTGGGCGCTATTTGGCGCAGAGAAGGGGACACCGCCACAATATCCTTTACTGCTGTTTGGTGTTCTCTTGCAAAACAGCGTTGACTGTATCACTGCATTGCTCAAAATGTGGCGTGCCGAGCCCGGCTCGCCCGGCTCCTCCATCATCTCCGACAGATCGCGATAGGAGATCCCGTACTTGCAGTACCAGCGAACGCATACCAGGATGATCTCAACAGGAAAACAACGACGCTTGAACAGGAGCCATCCTAACGTCTCTACGCCGCCCAGGCTCCTGCTACCGAGTTAATGCAACAGTGCCGTTAATACCTGATACGTCTTTACCGGACAAACCGGGCTAGGAGAAGAGTGGGATCGTCCTTCGACGCCACAATTCGTTGTTCAACGCTGCCGGTTGTAAAACCTATCTTGAAAAGATGCCCCTCGATATCACGAACAGCCGGATTTGATGAAAGACTGCATTCGGTGCTCCACTCATTTCAATGACTCACCCTCGCCGTTTGGTGGCAACAAGATCTGAGATTCAGTGAAAGTTAATTTTTGTGAGTGGCCCGTCTTACAGTTAGTCTTTTATCAACTCACATGCCAACCATGCCGATGCATAAAGTTCATCAGGACTCGATGCTAAGGCCGTGGACTCTCATGCTTGGCGCATATCCCCTCCCCTGGCCAGGGTGGGCGTCAAGATAGACATTACAGACGCAGCAGATTCTATTCGGTGGCATTTCGTTGACAGAAAATAGCCTCGATAGCAAAGCCTTCCTAAATACCCACGGGTAATTTGCTTCAGCTCTGCATGCACATAAAATCACGACGTCAACTTATCGATCCTGCCTTCTACCGTTTACTTTTCCAGGCTTGATCCGTAGTCCACGCAAGCAAGGCTACATTGCTCTGCAGCGCAAGATAGACTCGGTCGCCCAGAGATAAAAGGCTACCCCGTAGGGTAGCCTTTTATTGCGAAGCATCTCTCAGAAGGTGTCCAAAGAAATTCACTCCCCGGGTATTCTTCCTGCCATATAAGGTGGCTGGATTTGCGTCCTAGTCTTCGTCGTGCGCCAACTTCGCTTGGCACTTGTAAGCCTGTGCATTTCCCTTGCTATCCCCCGCAAAGCCCACAACTAGGTTATTGGCGTTGATCCCCAGCGCATAGCTGAAGGTACCCTTCGGCAGTGTGCCCAGGTCGTAGGTGACCGTCGGTTCAAATAGCAGGCTGTGCGTGTTTCCATTCAAAAGTGTGGAATATCCAACGATGTTGCCCGCCTCGTTGATGTCGCTTGCGAAGCTGGCGTTTGCGCCCAGCGTGCCTAGGTTGTTAAGCGTACCGCTGTCGTACGTTAGTCCTCGTACCATCGAAGCGTCCGCATTCTCTGAATACCCAACAACCGTGCCGCCAGCGTTGATGCTGAACGCTTCGCCATCCACCATGCCCGCTGGTACGCCCAGGTCCTTCATCACGCCGTTATCGTAAAGGAACGGATGAAAGTCCGTGGCGTTGATGTACGAAGACCCAACGATCTGCCCAGAATTGTTAATGCGGTAAGCAATGCTGTTGTCCCCCGGCAGCGAACCCAGGTCGCTCATCGAGCCGCCCTGATAAAGGAACGCGTGATAAGAGCCGCTGGCGGTCTGCGACTGTCCCACAATCTGCCCCAGATCGTTGATGCCGTAGGCATAGCTGTTTGGACCGCCCAGCGTACCCAGATCAGTCATGGTGCCATGGTCGCTCAGAAACGCGTGCGTCGTCCCGGCCGCAGTATCGGCGTAGCCGACAATTTGGCTCTCAAGGTTGATCCCATATGCGTAGCTCGTAGGTCCGCCCAGAGTACCGAGATCCTTCATCGTTCCGTTGTCATAAAGAAAACCATGTGGACCGCTGACCCCGACAATCTGGCCACTATTGTTGATGCTGTTGGCGAGAGTGATCGTCGCACCTGGAAGACGTCCAAGGTCGATAATGCTGCAGTTCTGTGCGATCGCGGGAATCGCGGCGCACGACAACACGGCCGAGAGAACCAGGGCTGACCGGGTAGCCAGGATCACATTTTTTTTGGGCGAGAACATCGTTGGGTCCTTTTCATAAGGTGAGGGGCGGTACGAGGAGACCGCGCAGTTTTTGAATGTCTCCAGCAAGACCGAGGCTTGCTCTCCGAAGACACAGCATATGGCAATGAAACGGTTCCACTTGGGCTTCCCGTGCAGCAGAGAAGTAATCTCTGTTGAATCATAAAGGCTCACCGAACATCAGCAATCACACCTTGGCTCTCCACGATCCCCCAAAAGACTCAATTTGAACTCTGAATGCTGCCTGACGTAACTCCAATGGGTGGCGAAGATAGAATCGCCTGACGAGACGCCAAGCCGTTCTGCACCTGGGGGTCGTGCCCAATCGTGCAATGCCGCTTCCGGGTACTCGGTACTCACGTGGCTATGGCATGGCGGCCTCAAGCGTCACCTTCCGAAACCCAGACCGTTCAGAATCTGTAAAAAAGGCAAGACAACTCGGATTGCGAGCATGCAGATCGAACAAACACCGACCTGTCGCTCTTGTGGCCTGTGCATCTGAAGAGCTGATCCTAAAATCTGACCGATGTTCCTGTGGTTCCGACGGTAAAAAATGCTTCATATACCAACGCCAGGCCCCTGCTACAGCGAGTCTTTGCCTCGATTGCGCGATTAACTCCACCTCCATTTTCCGGTCAGCCAGCAAACTCGCGCGTCGGAAAGGAATGCATTAAGTTCATCACCGCGCGAGGCGCAGCCGCCACTTCCAGCGCAACAATATCCTTGCAGAACAAGCCGCACGAAGCCCGATTCATTCAGACAACGGACTCTCCAACCTTTACAGCCCGCAAATCATCCAGCACTGGCATCATCGCCAGTAACACCAGCACAGCTGCAAGCGGTACCGTAAACAGAAAACCCAGGTACCTGAACCCAAGCGCCCCCGTCACGCCGCCCAGGAAGAACAACGCCACCAGCGACCCCAGCAGCCTCAACTTCCGCGTATCCGGAAACGATTCGTCTTCCCTCTCTTCAGTCG
>JAYVDT010000210.1:0-1677 GCA_043749265.1 Rhodanobacteraceae bacterium
GTGGTGAGGGTACGAATGAGCCTGCAACTGGTGGATTGGGCCGCAGATTGGCCGATGGTGCTGCCGTACTTCGATGGAACCGTGCCTGCGGGGTTCCCAGCCCTGCAGAAGACTACCTGGAAACTCCGCTCGATCTAACCGACTTTCTCATTCATAACAAGGCAGCTACGTTCCTGATGCGCGTCGATGGTGACTCTATGAAGGACGCAGGGATTCTGGACGGTGATCTCCTGGTCGTGGATCGTTCGGCACCTCCTGAGAATGGCTGCGTCGTGATCGTCGCGCTCAACGGGGAGTACACGGTCAAACGGTTGCGGCGTGGACCGGATTGTGTCTGGCTCGAACCGGCGAATCCTCTTTACAAAGCGATTCGCGTTTCCATTGGCGAGGATCTGCACGTCTTCGGCGTTGTAAAACACGCCATTCATACCCTGCGATGAGACATGGAAGAAATCTTCGGACTCATCGACTGCAACAATTTTTATGTCTCTTGCGAGCGTTTATTTCGACCGGATCTTGAAGGCAAGCCGGTCATCGTGCTCTCTAATAACGATGGAAATGCGATAAGCCGCTCGAATGAAAGCAAGGCGCTCGGGGTGAAAATGGGTGACCCTGCGTTCAAGATTCGGGACCTCATCAAGCGCGAGAACATCACCTTGTTCTCCAGTAATTACGCCTTATATGGAGACGTAAGTCATCGAGTGGTTCAGACTCTTGACTCGATGGTGCCGACGATTGAGAGCTACTCGATTGATGAAAGTTTTCTGAACCTGGGCGAGTTCAACGAAAGGGAAGTGGAACCTCTTGCGCGCGAGCTGCGCGAGCGCATGCTGCGCTGGATTGGCATCCCGACCTGCGTTGGGATTGCTCCCACAAAGACGCTAGCCAAGGTTGCCAACTTCATCGCAAAGAAGCGGCCGCAGTATCGTGGCGTGTGCGATTTGCGTTCCAGTCAGGTGCGGGCGGAGCTGCTGTCTACGGTGCCGGTCGATGAGGTCTGGGGGATCGGCGCGGCGTCAGCCGCGAAGCTCCTCAAGATCGGAGTCCAGACGGCCGCCGATCTCGCCGCACTCGACCCGGACAATGCGCGGGCGCTGATGACCGTGACCGGGGGCCGCACGGTCTACGAGCTGCGCGGCATCTCCTGCCTGCCGCTGGAGCTGATGGAGCCGACCAGGAAGGGAATAGCTGTCACGCGCAGCTTCGGGGCTCCCGTCACGTCCTGGCAGCAGATGCGCGAAGCGATTGCAAGCTACTCGACGCGAGCAGCGGAGAAGATGCGCCGGTACAAGGTCGCCGCCGAGAACATCTTCGTCTTCATGCACACCAACACCTTCAATAACGACCCGTTCTACTCGAATGGAGCCTCTGCGCGGTTCTCCGAGACAACCAACGACACTGGGGAAGTCGTCGCCTTGGCCGTGCGCCTGGGCGAACGGCTCTGGCGCGATGGCTTCCGCTACTCCAAGTGCGGCGTCATGATTACGGAGCTGATGCCTGAAACCACCCGGCAACCGGCCCTGTGGGGCGAGCTCGACCGCGAGAAGAGGGAACGAGCCTGGAGAGCCATGGACAAGCTCAACGCGACCCTCGGACGCGATACCGTCCGCATCCTCGGGGCAGGGCCACGGGACGCAGCCTGGAAGCTCAGGGCAGAGCATCGCTCGCCAAGATGGA
>JAYVDT010000211.1:0-1676 GCA_043749265.1 Rhodanobacteraceae bacterium
ACGCAGACGATCTTGCTCGGACGAACCGGTGGCAGCAGAGTAAAGCTTTCGAGAGGGGCGGCCCGGAATTTGACGGCCGGGCGCGCGGAGGGCTGAGGATCTTCATCCGGGGCGAGGTAAGGGCCCGTGGCCCACAGAGCTCCATCGCGGTCTTCCACTTCGACGTACATGGGACCGTCATGAGTGCTTATCTTGGCGTAACGCATCGTGAATGCCTCATAAATGTGACGTAACTATTTTCGCAGCGTCTCGTGAATCTCGGGGCTCGGGGAGCTTTCGTTACCGTGGTCGTCAACCGCAGTAACGCGATAGCTGTAAGTGATTCCAAAATTAGCCTTGGAATCACGCCAGGCGGGGGCCGGAATGGGCTGGGGGGTTACCAGTTGGATGGGCTGATTCCCTTCCCTGCGGTAGACCTTGTAGGTGAGGGTACCGGGGCCGGAGCTTGCCTCCCAGGAAAGGTCGATGGAGGGCAATGCGTCAAAGCCGCCGCCGGGCAAGGAGATCAGGCCCGATGGAGCACTCGGAGCGAAGACGTCGCGGTACGTAAGGCTGACGGGCGGAGATGGAAGTCCACGAACTTCGATGGAATGGCCGTCCACAACCATCGTGGCTACGCGTTGAGCGACGTAGTTATAGGTGTCGCCATCTTTGACTGATGTATCAAGAAGTCCACCGTTGGCCTTGCCGGGGGTCTCTGCCACGAGCGTGACTTCATTGGAGGCAGCGCGCGGCTTGCCCAAGCCAAGGCTGGATGCGCCCGGCGAGCTCTTGCGGGGGCTTGCTTCTGCTTTTACGGTCGGTCCGGCGGAGGTTGCGGTGATGGTTCGCTGAACCTGCATGGCAGCGGAGGAGGGCTCGGGATGCCAGCTTATGGCGGCGCCGTCGCTGCGGGAATCCGCACGAATTGGCCCGGTCGGCGGAGGCACGGGGCCGCTGGCGGTGAAGGCGGGGGACGAGGGTCCGGCGGAGCGGTTGGCGGCATTTCGTACTTCGACGCGGTATTCCAGGAGTCTGACGCGGCCCACTCTTAGGGAGGGGGGGAGGGGGTCCGTGAATTGCGTGGGGCCTGGCGAGACGCGAAGATGGCCTATCTCGATGCAAACTGGCACCGAACTGGACAGCGTACCCTCACGACGGCAGAGTACGGCCTCCAGGCCCGGTCGGACGGGGTCGCCATCTGCCGTTCTGGCGGGGGAGGTCCAGTTGAGGAGCACGGAGTCGCCCGCCCGTTCGGCCCGAAGGTCGCGGACGGGACTGGCCAGATGCAGGGACGGAGGCCGAGGCGATCCCGGGCTGGCACAACCCACGCAAAACAAGAGAGCGAGCGCAGCGGGTGCTATGCGCAGAATCCCGGGACATCGCCTCTTACGTGAACTGAAGTGAGGAAGAAACATTTAAAACAGGCTAGCATCCGCCGTCTCCAAACCTTGCTTTTCTCATGCCAGTCATGGGCTTACGGAGTCGCCGGGATGCCCGAAAAATATATCCTCGGACCTTTGCATCTTTTGACGCCATAGCGGAGTCTATTCATAGTATGAAAGCTACGCCGATGAAAGCCGCCTTTACCTCACCGGAGATGCCATCTCCGTCGCATGCATTACCTGAACCGCCCGTAGAAGCGGTAAACCTGCAAATTGACGGCGAAGCCGCCGAATCATTCATCGCCGAGAAGC
>JAYVDT010000212.1:0-5847 GCA_043749265.1 Rhodanobacteraceae bacterium
GTGTTTCCGTTGGAGGTGCCGGCCCTGCGGGACCGCATGGAAGACCTTCCGCTACTGGTGGAGTTTTTTTTGGGACAGATGGGCCGCGAGATGCCGCGGAAAGCAATCTCAGCCGCCGCAATGGAGAGCCTTACCAGGCATTCATGGCCCGGAAATGTGCGTGAGCTAATGCATGTGCTGCAGCGTGCGGCGATCCTTGCCGACGACCGTGCGCTGATCGGCACTGAAGAAATTCGAGTGCGCGGTGTGCGCCGAGTGTAAGGTTCATGTGCTGAACCCTTCTCATGGTCGTCCTCCCAAGGGACGGCCTCTTTTTTCGATGTCCAGAAGGGTGGAAACAATCGTGGGGATGTGAGCTCTCTTATCTGCGATGGGACAAGTTTGGTGCTCTGGGTGCTTCCATCCCAAGCGAGGCGATGAGACGATGCAGGTGACGACTGGATTGAGTGATGCGTTGGGCCGCTATCTGGATCTATCAGCGGACCAGCTGAAGCTTACGGCTTCAAACATGGCAAATATCGACACTCCTGGATACAGGACACAGGGGTTCGACTTTGAGCAGGAGTTCAGCTCTGCGTTGCATGCGACGGCCGCCAACGATGGGCCGAGTGTCAGTGAAGTCGATGGACTCGTGGCGAGGCCCGATGGCAACACGGTTTCGTTGGATCGGGAGAGCCTTCAATTGGCGAAATCGCAGTTGCAATTTCGGACCGGCGTCGAACTGCTGAAACATGAGTTCAGCCGGACGATGAGTGCGATTCACGCGGAGAGTAAATGATGAACCTATTTGGGCTGATGGATATTAGCGCATCGGCGTTGAAGGCGGAGCGTGTGAGGGCGGAGGTAGTGGCGTCGAACATGGCAAACTCCGAAACGACTCGAACCGAGGATGGTGGACCTTATCGACGCCATCATGTGTTGTTCTCAGCCGCGCCGGAAAACAGTTTTGGTGCGCAATTACTGGGTCACGGGACCGCGGGTGGAGTAGAAGTGGCGGGTGTAATCGAAGATGGCGGCCCACCGCTCATGCGGTTTGACCCGCAGCATCCTGACGCGGGGACGGACGGCTATGTTGCCTATCCGGACATCAATCCGCTGACGGAGATGGTGGACCTGATGGGGGCGACGCGGAGCTATGGAATGAACGCCTCGGCGGTGCAGGCAGAGAAGGGAATGCTGGCTGCCTCCCTAGAGATTCTGAAGTAAACGGAGAACGCAATGGTTGGAGTAAGTGCAATTTCGGGAGCAGTTGGTAATGTTGCGGCCGCAGCTAAGAGCAACGGTCCGGCAGGGTCACCGTTTGGCGGAATGCTGCGCTCGATCGTTGAGCAGGCGGGCGATCTCGATCGCAAAGCTCAACAGACGGTAACCGGCATGTTGAGCGGACAAGGGGTTGAAGTCCACGACGCGATGATCGCAACGCAGAAGGCGGATATGGCTTTCGAGTTGGCATTGCAAGTGAGGAACAAAGCCGTAGGAGCTTATCAACAGATGATGGCAATGCAGTTTTAGCAGTAAGGGGAGTCAATCGTGGAGGCGGAACAAAGCGGGGTGGGGACGAAGGCATTGGCCGTGATGACGCAGATGCGGACGCGGTTTGGTGCGCTACCGGTGGGCCGTAGAAATGGTCTCGTTGCGGGCGTTGTTGGCCTCATCGCGATATCACTGGCACTGGCCTGGTACGCGGGCCGACCAGATTGGCGGATAATATTCTCCGGACTTGAAGGTAAGGATGTTCAGCAGGTTTCGCAGGAGCTGGCGGCCGCTGGAATTCCGTTTGAGACAACAGCGGATGGGACTGGCATTCAGGTGCCGGCCGAATCACTGGACAAGGCGCGCATGGAAGTTGCGGCAAAAGGGATGCCGCAGTCTGGCAGGCTTGGGTTTGAGTTGTTTGACAAACCGAATTGGGTGGGGAGTGAATTCGATGAAAAAGTGAACTATCAGCGCGCGCTTGAGGGTGAGCTGGAGCATACGATCGCGACACTCGGTGTTGTGCGATCGGCAAGAGTGCACCTTGTACTCCCCCAGGCGAGTATGTTTCTAACCGAGCAAAAATTAGCGAAGGCCTCCGTTGTCTTGAAGTTGAAGCGCGCAAGTTTGCCCGCGGAGCAGATTGACTCGATCCGCAACCTGGTCGCGAGTGCAGTCGAGAATCTCTCACCTGACCAGGTGACACTGGTCGACGCGGAGGGTCGAGTAAACCTGCAAGGGCGGTCTTCTTCTGCCGGGCAAGGAGATGCAGAACAGGCGATGGAGGCAAAGCTCGTGGCGATGTTAGAGCCTCTCGCGGGCACCGGCAATGTGAGAGCGACGGTGAACCTTACCTATGACCAAGGCTCTGAAGAGCACACCGATGAGGTCTTCGATCCGACGCAAAGCGCAGCACTGACCGTTCAGAAGACGGAGCAGATCGCGAGTAACTTGAAGCCAGCTCAAGGTGTTCCAGGGACGGCCAGCAACACACCCGCGGCTGCGGTCGCTGGGGCCGTGCAGGGAAGTGCGGCGGCCGCTGCACCGGGGACTCCGCCGTTGTTGCAAAAGGAGGCGTTGCCGGTGTATCCACAGTCCGCTGGGCAGGGGCAGAGCGTTCGCCAGGAGAGCGGCACCTATGCCGTGACGCGTCATCTGGTGCACTCGGAAAGCGGTCCTGGCAAGCTCCTTAGAATTACTGCAGCGGTAGTGGTCAATGATCGCTTCTCTGCGGAGGTTTCGGGCAAGAGCGGGCCTGTGTGGAAGACACGCACGACTGAGGAGATGCATCGTCTGGAGAATCTGGCGCAGGCCGCCGTTGGTTTCGATGAAAAGCGAGGGGACCAGGTTGTGATCGAAAATGTAAGTTTTAGCAGCAATGCTCCTGAGCAAAAGTTAGCTGGGATGGACAAGGTGATGGAAGAGACCAAGTCCCTGATCAAGCAGCAGCCTGGAATGTTGAAGACCAGTGTGTTTGGCTTGCTCGGCGTGCTTCTGGTGCTCTTCGTGCTGCGGCCCGTTGCGAGCCAGATCGTAGCCACGCTACGGGAGCCCGCGATGCTTGCGGGTAGACCCGAAGTTGAGATGTTGACCTCCCGCTCGATCTCACGAGGGGTGGAGCAAGCGAAATCCGACTTGAATCATGAGACGGAAGTGCCGGAGCTACGTGACGAAGCGATGAAGCGAATCCTACCTAGGACGAGCAACGCTGTGTTCGACCAGGTGTCTGAACATATTCGACGTGAGCCGGCACAGAGCACGCGCCTGCTCGAAGCATGGATTGGTTCCGGTAAGGAGGGTGAGTGATGGCAAATGCGGCGTCAAACGCTGGATATATGTTGGCGGCAGATGCGGGCTTTGCCGCGTCTGAACTGCCTGGTCTTAGGAAGGCGGCAATACTGATAATGGGTTTGGGCGAAGAGCTTGCCCGAACAATGTTTCAAAGTCTGAGCGAGCCCGACGTACAGCGCGTGACCGAAGAAATTACGCGCATGGGGGATGTCCCTGCCGCGCAACTCGCGCAAGTGATGACGGAGTTTTACGGACTCATCGAGACTCAGCAATACGTGGTACGAGGTGGACCAGAATATGCCCTGCGTCTGTTGACAGAGGCCTTTGGGCAGCAGAAAGCCGATGAGCTTTTGGGCCATGTCACCCGCACTCGCGAACGCACCACAGGTGATTTGGCCATGCTGCAGAAGATGGAACCTCAGCAACTTGCGAAATTTCTGGAGAACGAACATCCGCAGACTGTTGCACTGGTTCTCGCGCATCTCGATGCGAAGCGGGGCTCGACGGTGCTGATGTACCTAGGCCCAGCGATGCGTGTGGAGGCTGTGCGTCGGCTTGCGGAGATGCGCCAGTTCTCGCCCGAGATGGCCCAGAAAGTGGCACTTGTGCTGCATCGTCGCATGGATGCCCTGGGTTCCAATGGCCGCAGAAACTATGCGGGATACAAGGCGGTCGCGGAACTTCTTAACCGTCTGGATCAGAATGCAAGTAGGGGAATCCTAGAAGAAATTGAGCGGCAGGAACCGAAAGTTGCAATCGAAATACGAACATTGATGTTTACTTTCGAGGACCTGCTGACGGTACCGCAGCAGAGCATTCGTGAGTTGGTGAGCGCAGCGGACAAGAAGGTTCTGGGGATGGCACTGAAGGGCGGCAAAGAGAACGTGAAGGCTCATATTTACCAGGCGATGAGCACACGCGCCTCCGAAATGTTACGCGAAGACATGGAAGCGATGGGCCCGGTTCGCAGCAGAGACGTGAGCGCCGCACAACAAGAACTTCTTGCCTTGGCGAATCGACTTGAGGCGGAGGGACGCATCATCCTGAAGATGGAGCCCGACAATGACCTCGCTGTTTGAGTCGATTGAACAAGTTGCCGATGAGTTGTCGCCAAGCATGGTGGTGGACACTGTCCCGTTCGCTTCCCGTGGAGTAGCTCCTCTTGAGTTTATCGCCATCGATGAGAGGCCTGAGGTATTTGAACCGCCACCGGATGTGACCGCTCCAACCGATGAGGAAGAGCGTGCGTTTCAGATGCGGGCAATGATGGAGGCCGCCCGAAACGAATCAGCTCTGGAGACGCGACGCGAGTGTCTTTGCGAGTATGAGCTACGCAGTACTGCGGAGCGCGAGCGCGTAAACTTATTCTTCCTTGAGTCAGCGCGAGATCGTAAACGCTTCATAGCTGACGCCGAGACGCAGGTCGTGCGGCTAGCAATGGCAATCGCACGAAAAATTCTGGCACGCGAGGCGGCTTCTGATCCGATGCATCTGTCAGCGATTGTAAAAGCTGCCCTTGCGAGAATTCATGACAGTAGCGCTTCGACATTGCGAGTAAGTCCTGTCCAACTGGAGGCCTGGCAATCGCTGTTCTTTGAGTCGGAGCCGCATTTGCAGATCACCGGTGATGAGCGTCTTCAGGGCGATGCTGTGGTCCTTGAGACAACAGTGGGACACGTCGACTTCGGTATCCGTGCGCAGATGGAAGAGGTGGAGCGAGGTTTGGAAGACCTGATGCAGAGGTGCGCAGAATGAACATAATGCAATCGCAAGAGCATGCACAATTGGGTCTGGAAACATACTTCGCAGCGCTTGAACTGAGACCTGCGTGGCGGTGGATTGGGCGCGTCGTTCAGGCAAATGGACAGACGGTTGAGTCAGCTGGCCCACTCTGTTGTGTAGGCGAAAGCTGCGAAATCATCGATGCTGCGGGGTGTCGACATCCTGGGGAAGTAATCGGTTTTCGTGGCGCCCATGTTGTCTCCATGCCGCTCAATGCCACACAGGGGATTCAGTATGGCGACGCGGTTCAGGCGTTAAGTGCGATGCCGTCGCTTGGGGTCGGTGAGGAGCTGCAGGGGCGAATCCTTGATGCACTCGGAGGTCCACTGGATGGCTTGCCACGGCCGCGCGTTCAAGCCACGTGGCCACTGGATAGGGCAGCTCCAATGCCGATGCAAAGGGAGAGCATTCGCGAACCTCTGCAAACCGGTCTTCGCGTCATCGATGGTTTGCTGACCGTCGGCAGGGGACAACGGGTCGGGATCTTCGGTGGATCCGGTGTGGGAAAGAGCACCCTCATCGGTATGATGACGCGCAACACATCTGCAGACGTAACGGTCGTGGGGCTGGTTGGGGAGCGGGGTCGAGAGGTGCGTGAATTCGTGGAAGAATCGCTCGGCGAAGAGGGACGAAAGCGATCCGTGGTGTTTGTCTCAACAAGCGATCAAAGCCCACTGTTGCGGATGCGAGCGGCAATGGCTGCAACCGCTCTCGCAGAGTATTACGCCTCAAAAGGGAAGCACGTACTTCTGGTCCTGGATTCGCTGACGCGTTATGCCATGGCGGCCCGGGAGGTTGGCC
>JAYVDT010000213.1:0-1672 GCA_043749265.1 Rhodanobacteraceae bacterium
GACTCGTCCATCTGTAGGTACGCGATGGCGCTGGAGTCTGGCGACCAGAAGTAGTTGCTGCGCACCTCCAACTCTTCCAGGTAGACCCAGTCCACCTCACCGTTCAGCATCGAATCGGCTTTTGTGCTCGTGAGCGCCACCTCTGACGCACCCGCCACCGCGGGCGCACCTGCCACGCCAACCGGATGCACATAAAGATTGTGGTTGCGCAGGTAAGACACGGAGCGCGCATCGGGCGAGAACTTGGGATCGTCGCCGGAACCAGCGCCCGTGTCGACGATGAGCTTGCCCGTACCTGTGGCGATGTCATAGAGCCAGAGACGTCCGCCGTTATCCAGCATTAGGTGACGCGAGTCGTCCGCCCACAGGAACGACGACATGCTGTACCGAGCGCGGTGGTCCAGATCTTTTTCATTGATAGCAGCGGAACTTAGCGACGAAAGCTGTGCAACCGATGCAAGCACGCTGGCCTGTCCGGTAGCTGCGTCGATCTGGACGATATCGCCGGAGTTGCCGATGGGCGCATTTCCGTTGAGCGTAAGGCTGTCAGTCGCGATGAAGGTGTAGAGACGCGAGTCGGGGCTCCACGTGCCTCCGTGCGGAGGAAAGCCGGTGGGGTTTCCGTTGACCTCGCTGACGGTGCGCAGGCCGGGTCCCCTGGCCTGCGAGAATCCGATAGGTGCTGCGGCGAGGAAAGAGATCGCGAGGAGAATACGGACGGCTTTGCGGGTCAGCATGGTTCAGGCGAGTATATCGTTTCGCCGTACAGAAAGGCCTACTCCACTTTTATCTTGGCATCCAGATCTACCGTCAGGGTCTGGCCTTCAACCAGCATCGAATGCAGCTTCAATGAACTCAACGTAAGCGTGTACCCAGTCTGATCTGGAGCATGGATGAGCAGCGTCCGCATCAGCACAGCGGCGTTGATCTTCATCTCCGCCGGCAGTTGGTGCGATAGGAACGGCACCAGCAGGAAGTCCAATTCCTTGTTCTCCGACAAGTGATCGATACGTGCATCGCGGAAGCCAATGGACTCACCCTCGGCCTGCGGAATGAAGGAAACCTCCGCATCGGTGTTGAGCGAGATACCCACACAGGCACCGTGGATCGTCGTCCCAAGCTTCGAATGCGTCTTGAGCTTGACGACGACGCGGTCCTCCTTGAATGACACATGCGGGTCGTCAGCGTAGACCCCGCAGGCGCTGGTGGCTGAACCCTTAAGGAAGTAACGCTCCGGCTTGCCGTCCGGCCCGGTCGCCGTGAAAAGCTGATTTTTGAGCGTCCGTTCCAGCGCGGGGGCAGAGATCCGGACCTCAATGGCCAAGGCAGGCGTCAGCACTCCGAACAACAACCCTAGCGACAACAGGACGCGACAAAGCGGTTCAGGTAATAACTTCATGGTCCGTGGAGGCCCTCTCTTCTTCAGTGTATTGCAGTGGTAAGTCATTGCAAAGATTGGGGCTTGCGCGTGGAGGTACAAATGATGCCCAGTGTATCGGAGAAAGTTTGCCAAGTCTTTGGATTAGAGAGCAGAGTTACTCGCGACTGGTAAAGGTGTATCCGGCGTGCACGCGAATTGTCTCCCGAAGATAAAGACTGCACACGGGATTTGAATGCGTTTGTACCAGTGACAGAATTTCAGGAGAACGAAGAAATGAAGAAGTTCGGGGTC
>JAYVDT010000214.1:0-1672 GCA_043749265.1 Rhodanobacteraceae bacterium
CGTTACCGTGGTAGCGCTATAGAGCGTCCCACAGGCGGCGGAAGACGCCACGCAAACATTCAGAATGTTTGCGACTGCATTGATGCGCGCTTCTGGTGAGGTTGCATTGGCCGGCAATGTTGCTCCGGGTGAAGTTCCTGTGGAGGAGTCTGCCAGAGACGCTGCCGTCGCAAAGGCGTTCGTCAAGCCCGTGAGGTTCGTAGAAGTAGATCCAATCGCCCCACCGGCCGCGTAAAACTGCGACAGAGCGTACATGGCGGCGACAGTAGTGACCTCATTCACGACGACGTGAGTGGTTGTGGTAATTCTGCCGCATGGGCCAATTGCAGCCATCAGGACGACGTTGGCGTTAGCGCCTGCGGTCCCGGCTACCAACCCTCCGCGAGAGACCGCGTAGACCGGGGTACTGGCGGCCGGGCAGCTATATTGGGCCGGAATGATGACCTTACCAGTGGCGTCAGTCGTCGGCGGGGTCGCGATCAAGGCCGTTGGGGCCGATCCGTTGCCGGTCGATCCAGTAGCGTAAAGCTGCACGCTTGCCCCGGCAATTGATTTTGTTGCTGAGAGGACCGAAAGACTGAAAGAGGCGCCGGTGTAAACGATCGGGGCGACTCCCGTTCCCAGGAGTGCCACAGTGGAGGGACCGCTTGAAGAGTCACTGGCCAGGGTCAAGGTGCCGATGCGCGTGCCCACGGCGGTTGGCGCAAAGATTACGGAAACCTGGCAGCTTGCGCCAATGGCAAGGGTCGCGGTGCAGGTGCTGGCGGTCTGCGAAAAGTCTCCAGATTGGGTGATTCCCGAGATGTTCAGGCTGGCTGTGCCGCTGTTGGTGATGGTTATGGACTGCGCCGCGCTCGAGTCGCCGGTGGTAACCGCGGAAAAGGTAAGGCTGGCAGGAGAGATTACGGCTCGGGAATATTCGGCTGGAGTGCCGACTGAAGTTCGTAGCGTGGTGCAGCCTGTGAGGCCCAAAAGGCACCCGACGAGGCCAAGACTTCCAATCAACGAACGCCTGCGTTCAACAAGGACAGGAGGGAGAAGCAAGAGGGCACCTCAAAAGAGTGACAGCAGATTCAGCGTCTGCGATAGGGCTTCGTCAGCGCGTCCAGGTCGATGTGAGAAAGGAAGCTCGTCAAATCCTGAGAAAGTTGTTGCCGTGCAACATCCGGCGGCAGCGTCGTATCAATGGTTTCAACCCTCAGAAGTATCGGGATCGGACGTTCGGGACTCTGACTGAAGAGCGTCTGCGGATGCGGCTTGCTATACACAAAGCCGAGATGCGCTCTTGCATTTGTGCCTTCGCCACAGCTTGATCCGTTACACAACGTACTTGCCTCCAGGAACTGTGTTGCGCCGTCGTTGAACAGGGCTGAGGTAAAGTCCACCATCTGCACCCCGCTCGTGCTGAACGCGGCCGACCCGCGCCAGAGAGGATCTTCTCCTCGGGCAGAGTGGCAAACCAGCGTATCGTGCGACCCCAATACCGGAGAGATACCAACCTGAACGTGGGCGCCACCACCAGACGGCGCATATTCTGCCCAATGGAAGAGCAAAGCTCCTCCTATAAGGTTTTCGTTCCAGCGGCGTGCGAGCGAGTAGGCTCCGACTGTCTCCGGAAACTGGCCCAGAGTCGTCTCATCGGCCAGAAGTTGCGCGGAAGGACCCGGAGCCC
>JAYVDT010000215.1:0-1671 GCA_043749265.1 Rhodanobacteraceae bacterium
TATCGTACGGAGAAGTCTGCTGACTCGCTGACGGGCTACCTGGATTCGTTCGACGACTATGTGGGGTTCCTGCGTCTGCGCATGATTGAAGCGCACCGCATCCTTACGGCGCATGGCTCGCTGTTTCTGCATGTTGACCCCCGCGAAGTCCACTATTGCAAGGTCATGCTGGACCACATCTTTGGGCGCGATTGCTTTCAGAACGAGATCATCTGGGCATATGACTATGGTGCTCGCGCGACGAAGAAGTGGCCCGCGAAGCACGACAATATTCTGTGGTACACGCGCCATCCCAAGCGATTTCGATTTGCCTTGGATGAGACGGACCGCATCCCGTACATGGCGCCGAAGCTGGTAGGCGCCGTCAAGGCCGCGCGCGGAAAGACGCCCACGGATGTGTGGTGGCATACGATCGTATCCCCAACGGGCAAGGAGAAGACGGGCTACGCCACGCAGAAGCCGATGGGAATTCTGGAACGGATCATCAAAGTTCACTCGCGCAGGGGCGATCGGGTGCTTGATTTCTTTGCAGGCAGCGGAACGACAGGCGCCGCGGCAGCCAAGCATGGGCGTGAGTTTCTGCTTATCGACGAGAGTGAAGAGGCCGTCGGCGTGATGGAGAAACGGCTTGGGGTCAAGGCGGAAAGAAAGAAGAAACGGACGACTGCAAAGTCTGCTAAAAATTCGACACCAAGGTTGTAGGCGAGGCGTCGTGTGCACGCAACCCGGTCAGGGGAAGCTGCAGGAAGCGCTGGCATTCGCGTTGCGAGAGTGCTCTGCGCTCTCCAAGGACGTCCAGCTTCTCGACGGTCTCTGGAGGTTCGTTTTTGAAGTGCTGTTTGTTTGGGCGTGTTGATGCGCTCATGCAGGCGAGGAATAGCGGGATTGCTGCGACGATAGAATAGAGGCATGCGAAATAGCTTTATGCGGGTTCTGATCTCTGCCCTGGCGCTGGCCGGCCTGGTGGTGAGTATTTTGGCGCTGCGCGTGCATTTAGCGGATCCCGGAGCCGCCCCGGCATGCGCGGTGAGTGAACACTGGGATTGCGGCATTGTGAATCATTCGCGCTTTTCAGTCTTTCCGCCCACGTCGTTTGACGAGGCGCCGGGGAGCAGAATTCCGCATGTTCCGGTGGCAGCGCTGGGGATTGCCGCTTATGGAATCATGTTCGTCCTGGCGGCGATGGGGCGATGGTGGGCCGTGCTTCAGCTTGCGGAGGTCGTCTTTGCCGGCGCTTGCTTCCTCACCTATCTGGAAGATTTCGTCATCCATAAGTGGTGCATTTATTGCGTCTGGTCGCAGGGAATTATTACGGTTATTTTGGTCGCGACGATCATCGCTCTGATTCTGCGCAAGCGTGCCGGGCATCGTCTGCAAATCCCCGCTCCGGCGGCTGACCGCGTGGTTGGGGGGTAGACTGGTGCGATGGGAATTACGCGGGAACAGGCGCTGCAATGCTTTGCCAGCGATGATTTGATCGGGATCGGTATGGAAGCAGACGCGGTGCGGCGCGGGCTGCATCCGGAGGGTGTCGTCAGCTATCTGGTCGAGGATCGAGTAGACCTGAATCTTTCGGCGGAGAAGCTTTATGAACGGATTCAACGTGCTGAGGAACTGGGCGCTACGGCAATCACAGTGCATGGTCCACCTGACTCGGACGCCCGGATTGAA
>JAYVDT010000216.1:0-1671 GCA_043749265.1 Rhodanobacteraceae bacterium
TTCAGCGCGGGCTGTGAGGATGTCGAGGATTTGCTGGAGGATATCGCACAGGCGCTGGTGGCAACACATGGTTGAGTTTGCACGAAGCTGGACGGTGGAGGTGTTGAGGGCTGCGCCGATGATTGCGCCGGTGCGGCAGTACACGTGGCCGATGCAGATTGCGGGGGAGGAAGACGCGCTGGCCCGTGGGGCATTGCAGTTGATGGTGCGGCCGCGAGAGGGTGGGAGCTACCTTGTGACTTGCGCGCTGGGCTTCAAGGATTCTTCGATGCCTACAGGGGTTTATGGGTGTCCGCGGGAGGATGAGCTCTGCGCGGTGGCGGGGGGGTATGCGTACGTGGCGGATACGCTGCACCCCGAAAGGCCTGTGCTAGTGGAGTTGAAGCCGGTGGTTTCGGTGTTGCAGGCGATGGGGTTGCTGGTGTTTGTGGGGTTTCAAAAGATGATTGCCTGGGGGGTGAACGGGATTGCGTGGGAGACGGGGCGGTTGTCCTGGGAGGGGGTTCGGGTGACGGCAGTGGAGGAGGGAACGATCCGCGGGTTTGGGTGGGATTTGATGGCGGATAAGGATGTTGAGTTTGCGGTGGATCTGGGGACGGGGAGGCACACGGGGGGTGGATTTCGGGAGATGCGGGGATAGGGGATTCGGAGCGTACCTCGGCGTCTACGGGGAATGAACTTACTCGGTTGTGAGGGCGTAGAAGCTGAGGGAGGCGTCGCCCTGCTTGTATTGGCGGGTCTCGTTGAGGGCGCCGTAGCGGGTGGATAGTTTGAATTTGGCCTTGGTGGCGTGCTCGGCTATGACGAGGGCGTTGGGAGCGAGAATTTTGCGGCCGGTGGGGCTGCCGAGGAAGCCGAGGGTCTGGGTGTAGTCGGGTTCGCTCTCGTAGGGTGGGTCGATGAACGCGATGTGGATGGGGCCCTGGAGCTTTTGCAGGAGCTGGGGCACGCCGCGGTCTTCAAGGGTGTAGCCGCTGGTGATTTTTAGCGCGGCGAGATTGGCGCGGAGAGATTTGAGGGCGGGGGCGCCGTTTTCTGCGAACCAGACTCGGGCTGCGCCGCGACTGATGGCCTCGATGCCGACGGCGCCGGTGCCGCTGTAGAGATCGACGAAGTTACAGCCGGGAAGACGCGGGGCGATGATGTTGAAGAGAGTTTCGCGGAGGCGGTCGCTGGTGGGGCGGGTGGAGGTGCCGGGGGGTGAAACAAGGAGACGAGATCCGTAGGTTCCGGCGATGACGCGCATGGGTTGATGGTACTTCGACTGACGAGGCTCTTGTCGCGCATACAATGAAGGGATGCTTGGGTGGTCGCTTCCGATCGGTAGAGTCTTCGGAGTTCAGGTGCGTCTGCACTCGTTCTTCCTGTTTTTGTTGTTCTTTTTTGTAGGCTGGGCCTCATACCTGGGCCGTTCGACGGGACGCGGCGTCATCCTTTGGGTGCTGGTGCTGGTGGCGGTCCTGGTGCGGGAGACTGCGAGGGCGCTGGCTGCGGCGTGGTTTTCGATTGAGGTGAGGAGCATTTTGCTGCTGCCTACGGGCGGCGTGCTCGGCTATGGCTCGACTGAGTCTGTGAAGCGGATGGGCGAGCCCAGGGTGCAGCGGATCATGGCGCTGGTGGGTCCGCTAACGAGCCTGGTGTTTGGGCTGACGGTTGCGGGTTTGATTTTGA
>JAYVDT010000217.1:0-1671 GCA_043749265.1 Rhodanobacteraceae bacterium
TAGGTCCGTCGGCGGTGATGGCGCAGTGGAGGCCGGCGTTGTAGGCTTCGGCCATCTGGCGGAGACCGATGGCGCCGCCGCGGGTGCTGGAGCCGCGGATGGCGACGAAGCCGAGACGCTCGACGGTGCGGGCGATGAGTTCGCCATCGAAGCTGCGGGAGATGAGGATCGCGATGCGCATGCCCTGGAAGCGGTGGGCGCAGGCGAGCAGCGAACGGTGCCAGAAGGCGTAGACGGTGGGCGCAGGCAGCAGGTCGCCCTGGATGCTGCCGGTGGCTACGCGGTCTTCGTATTTGAGCGTGACGCCGATTGCGCGGATGAGCAGCGCGGCAATGCGGGGGACGACGGCGAGAGTAAGCCGCTGTCCGACGGTGTAGCGCATTAGCTGTACTTCAACCAGCGCAGGATCTCCGGCAGGTTCGGCTTCTTGCCATACATGAGGATGCCAACGCGATAGATGCGGCTCGCGATCCAGAGGGTTGCGGCGATGGTGATCGACATGAGAACGAAGCTGAGCGCGATCTCCCACGGCTGCGGGTTGCCGATAGAGATGCGGAAGTTCATCAGCAAGGGGCTACAGAAGGGGATGAGGGAGACGATGCGCGACATGGTTGAGTCAGGATTTTTGATGATGGAGACGAGCATCAGCATGCAAAACGCAAGCGGGAGGACGAGGAACAGGTTTAGCTGCTGGAGTTCCTGTTCCGAGTTCGTCATGGCACCAAGGGCTGCTGCGATGGAGGAATAAAGGAGGAAGCCGAAGAGGAAGTAAGCTACGAAGAAGGCGATCTGGACGGGACTGATGAGTGCGTGCCCGCCGCTGCCGAGACTGGCCGCGAAGTAACCCCCGATGGCCACTGCGGCGAGCATCCAGACGCCGATCTGCGTGAGGCCGACGGCTCCGACCCCGATGATTTTGCCGGCCAGCATTTCATCCGGTCGGATGGTTGCCAGCATGACTTCAAAGACGCGGCTGGTCTTCTCTTCGATGATGGAACGTGCGGTGTTCATGCCATAAAGCATGATGACGAGGTACATAAGGAAGAAGAGGATGTAGGCGGCGAAGAAGGCTGCGGTGGTGTCGCCGGTCTGGGAGGTATCGATCTCGACGGGGGCGAGGAGCGAGTCGATCTCCGTGGCACCCATGCCCTGGTGGGCGAGGCGCTCTCGGGTCAGGACGGTTTTGATGGCGGAGGTCAATGTGCCCACGGTGCCGATATCGGATGCGGACCGCGGCTTATAGACGAATTTGGGACGAGCATTTGGAGTTGCAGGCGGCAGTATCTGGAGATACCCCGTCAGGCCGCTCTTGTTGTTTTTCAACTCGCGATCAAGGGTGGCGCGAATCGCTGAGTCATTGGTATCGACATCGACGACCATCTGACTGTTTTTGCCCGACTCGAGCTCATGTTTCAGGTCTAGGGCAAAAGTCTGGTCGCTGGAGAGAACAGCCAGGTGTGCTGCGGACTTGGTGCGCGAGCCGAGGTAGGCGCTCCCGAAACCCAGGCCGCCGAGGATCACGGGGATGAGGATCGTGGCGATAATGAAGGCCTTGGTACGAATACGCTCGAGGTACTCACGCTTTGCGATGAGCCAGACATTATGCATCGACATTCTCCCCCACGGTCTCGATAAAGATCTCTTCGAGTGTGGGCTCCATGACTTCAAATC
>JAYVDT010000218.1:0-1667 GCA_043749265.1 Rhodanobacteraceae bacterium
GGGATCGGCCGCAAGGGTGACCTTCTCGTTGGGATGCGCCTCGTTCAGCGGATACTCGGCTGCGGGTTTGACCGGGGGCGCGGGGCGTGGCTTGTCCGACGCCAGGGCCGGCAAGGACAGCAAGAGAGTGGCGGCGAGAGTGAGTTTTCGATACGGGATCATGCTCGGTTGATTATCATCGGCTCTGGTGTAGGGGTAAAGCGAGGATTTGGTTGGGGATGCTTTTTTATAGCTCGCTGTTGACGCTGACCCTGGTTGCATCTGCGCCCTGGTGGCTGTGGCGCATGGCGACGAGTGGCCGCTATCGTGCAGGGCTGGCCGGGCGTTTGGGATTGCTTCCACGTCCTTTAGACGACGTGATCGCCGGTAGGGCTGCAGCCGAAGGTCTTATCTGGCTACATGCAGTGAGCGTTGGCGAAGTACTCGCCGGAGAGCGTCTGGTCGCAGACCTTCGTGCCGCGTTGCCGGGGTTCCTCGTGGTTGTCTCGACCACGACCGCGACGGGCTTCAAAGTAGCGGGCGAGAAACTTGGCGTGCCGGTGTTCTACTTCCCGCTCGACTTTGCGTTTGCAGTGCGGAGCTATCTCCGGGCGCTAAGGCCTTCGCTGTTCGTGACGATGGAGAGTGAGTTCTGGCCCCGAATGCTCGTGGAGTGCGAGCGCGCCCAGGTGCCGATGGCGGTCGTGAATGCGAGAGTCTCAGACAGAAGCTTTCCGCGGTACATGCGGCTCCGGCGGTTATGGCGACCCCTGCTTAGGAAGGTGAGGATATTCCTCGCGCAGGGAGAAGAGAGCGCCGAAAGGCTGCGGCAGATTGGAGTTGCGGGGGACCGGATTCGAGTGGTCGGGAACCTCAAATACGACGCAGCAACCGTGGCTGACAATCGCGTCGCGGAGATTATTAAGCAAGCCGCACAAGGTCGACCTATCGTGGTCGCGGGCAGCACGGCTGATCGCAAGAATGACAAGTCTTTGAGTGAAGACGAGATGGTTATTCAGGCGTGGGAAGGCGAACTGCGTAAGGTTCATCAGGCGATGCTTGTGCTTGCACCCCGGCATCCGCAGAGATTTGGGCAGGTCCAGGCGGTCGCAATGGAGTTCGAACTTCAAAACGCCAGCAAGATGGCCCAGGGTCAGCAAAGCACGCCAAACGGGACTGAGATCGTATTGCTCGATACAATCGGCGATCTGGCCGCAGTGTATAAAGTGGCGGACGTGGCGTTCGTAGGGGGCAGCTTGGTCGCGAAGGGTGGGCAGAATCCGTTGGAGGCGGCGCGATTCGGGGTACCGGTGGTGATGGGACCCTCTTATGAAAACTTTCGAGAGATGGTTGACGCAATGCGCGGTACAGATGCCATCGGCATTGTGCAGAAACAAGAGCAGCTCGAATCGGCACTGATCGATGCTCTGAAGCACGGAAGCTCGATGGGAGAGCGCGGTCGGTTGTTCTTTGAAAGCCAAACGGGAGCGACGCAACGGACCGTCCAGGCGCTGGTGGAGTTGGTGCGTTGAGGCGCGTCTGGGCTATGCCGCTGGTGCCGCTGTATTGGGCTGGGGTTGCGGGAAAGAACTTGCTTTACAGCAAGGGCTGGCTGCGGGTGCGGCGGCTTGCATGGCCCGTGATCAGCGTGGGAAGTTTGTCGGCGGGTGGGGCTGGCAAGACTCCCG
>JAYVDT010000219.1:0-1666 GCA_043749265.1 Rhodanobacteraceae bacterium
CTCAGATGAGGGCAATGACCGGTGGCCTCCAGAAGAATCAATTGACTTTCGGGAATGGAGGCATGGACATATTCTCCGACGACTTCGGGGGCAATGGCGTCCTCGCGACACTGCAGGATAAGCGTGCGTGTCTTGATATTGGGGAGATCGCTGCGATTATCCGAGAGGAAGGTAACGCGTGCAAAGTGCTGGGCAAAGATGGGATCTGTGCGGCAGAAGCTGGCCTCCAGTTCCTCAGTCAGTTCGGGGCGATCCGGGTTTCCCATGATGATGGGAGCCATGGTGCTGGACCAGCCGAGATAATTGCTTGCGAGCAGGTCGAGCAGCCCTTCGATGTCAGTACGGCTGAAGCCGCCGGTGTAGCCGTCATCGTTAACATAGCAAGGTGAGGGGCCGATCATCACGAGGCTTTCGAACTTTTCGGGGCGCTCGAGTGCCGCGAGGCCTCCGATCATGCAACTTACGGAGTGGCCGACAAAGTTGATACGCTCAACGCCGAGTTCGTCGATGATGTCGAGAACGTCCTGCACATAACCTCTGAGAGTGCTGTAGCGGGAGCGATCGAAGGCCGCAGGATCGGACTGGCCAGAACCTACGTAATCGAAGAGAACGATCTTGTAGTCGTCCTGGAAGGCGCCGGTCAAGGAACGCCACATGTTCTGATCGCAGCCATAACCGTGGGCAAACATGAGGGTGCGTTCTCCGCTTCCGAAAACTTTTACATTGTTGCGCTTTACCGCGTTCATGGTCCTTGGTCTCCAGGAGGGTGAGCGGCGTTCGACAGGATCGCGCCCACATTCCACCTTCCACTTTACACCTAGATTTTCTCGATGTTGGATAGCGGAATGCCGGTGTTCAACGTCGTTTACGAGCGCGTGCTCGGGGCTTCAGGTTGTGTCGGGGAGCGGGTTTACGTGGCGGCTCTGGGGGCATAGGGGAGAGATTGGAGAGGGCGAGCAGGAGGTTGTTGGTCTCGCGGAAGGGGTTGAGCTGCGACGGGCCGTTGCCTTCGGTAAGGGCGATGAAGACCCCGGTGTGGTGGGCCTGATCGAGGGCGATGTAAGTAGTGAAGCCGCCGCCGCCGCCGGTTTTTTCTACGATGCGGGTGGATAGCTGGGGCGGGTCGAGGCTGATCCATCCAAGGCCTATGCCGTCGGGGTCCCCGGCGTGGTCGAGGCCTTTGACGAGGGTGAGGTTGGCGGGATGGAGGTAAGTGGCCTGGGCGGCTGGGTTCTGCTTGAGGGACCGGCTTTCAAAGGGCGATAAGCCGAGGAGGTATTGGAGCCAGCGGGCCATGTCGGTGGGAGTGGAGTAGAGGCCGGAGGACCCGGCGGAGGCGTCGGTGGAGACGCATGCGCTGGGTACCCGGGCTCCGTGAAAGCCGAGGAGGAGGCGGGAGCATTGCTCGGGCGAGGGAGTGAAGGTGGTGTCGCGGAGGGCGAGCGGAGTGGTGGTGCGATCGGCGAGGAGTTTGGGGTACAGGGTGTGGGTGGCGGAGGCGAGGGCGTCGCCCAGGAGGTCGAAGCCAACGTTGGAGTAGATGGCGGCGGTACCGGGGGCAGCGCGTAAGGTCTGGGCGGGGAGCCAGGACCAGCGCTGGTCGAAGTTGGGGAAGGTGAACAGTGGAGTGCCGGCCGGGGACTGACCGATCTCGCGGGGGAGGCCG
>JAYVDT010000220.1:0-1666 GCA_043749265.1 Rhodanobacteraceae bacterium
GGGTCGTCAATGTCCCGCAGCGCGGCCGCCTCAGCTTTGGTCTTCGGATGCGCCACCCGCGCCTTCGCCGCATCGAAGACGCGGGTATCCGAATGCTGCGCGACAAACTTCTCATCGTGCCGCGCCGTGTCGAAGACTCCCTTTATCTCTCCCGCCAGAGCGTCTTCCAGATTCATCGGTCCCAGCCCGATCAACTCATCGATCGTCCTCGTGATGCTGCCCATACTCGTGTGCTGGTGCGAAACCACTCCCGGCTTCGTCCACGGACTCGCAATCGCCAGGATGCTACGGTGTGCATCAATATGGTCTACACCGCCCTGCGCATCGTCTTCTGTCACAAATACCGCTGAGTCCTTCCAGATCGAAGTACCCGACAGGAAAGCCACTATCTTGCCCAGCGCAAGGTCGTTATCGGCAACATACGACGCCCGGTACGGATACCCATCTCCCGGCCGTACCTCCGCCGTATGGTCTCCCGGCAGACGGATCACGATCAGCGCGGGCATTTTATGGTGCGCAATCTTCACCTTCATGCTCCGTTCGAACTCCGCCGCCCTGTACTGGTCCGGTATCCCCAGGTTGAACGTAGGGAAGCGCCGATCCGTCGACTCGAAGACCGGTTTCGGGAGAGGAGCATTGAGCTGGAGTCTTTGCCCCTCCGGCATGAGGCCTTCAATCTCATCGCTGCCCTCAAGCTCCAGCCCCTCGCCATAGTTCAAAATTCCCTTGCCTGACGCCGCAACATGCTCCCACAGAGATCCATATTGCGGCTCGTCTTCCGGCATGGGAGCGTCGTTGCCGCCAAACAGCGCCCGCCGTCCCGGCCCCTCTGCCGTGGCCGAGGTCGCCCGCCGTCCACCGTAATTCGAGCTCCACGCCGTATTGAAAAACGGCGTCGGATTGATACCCATCACCCACCGATGCCCGTCCGCCGATACATCGCTGTCGACATAGAAGTTATCGCTCATCGCATACTGTGCCACCATCGCGTGAAGGTTCGGCGTTACCCGCAGGTGCATCGTCTTTGCGTCTTCTTCCGCCCATCCGTCTTCACCAAAACGAGCGAGCTTCGGGTCCCCGTTTGCGGAGGCAATATCGCCCAGAACCTCGTCGTATGTTCGATTCTCGCGAATGATAAAAAAGCAGTGCTTCAGCCGGGGTAGCTTATCCATGCTCGCAATCGCCGCCATATTCGCGCTCACCACCGTCCGTGTCAGCTCCGCCGCTTCCGGCAACGAGCCTAACCGCACCGCCGTCACACTCCCGTACTCCAGCGACCCCACATAGCTCGGGTCCTTGTCGCTATGCGCAGTGCCCCCATTCGCTCCCGTCCCTTTGCCCTTGGTGTTCACCACGTAAAGCGTCTCGCCGTCCGGCGACAACGCAACTGCAGAAGGATTCCACCCCGCTGGAATATGCTCCACCAGGGCCATCTCCTTGGTATCGATCACGCCCACCGCGTCGATCCCCGACTCCGCCACATAAAGCCTTCCTCCGCGAAGCGCCACACCGCTGGGCATCACACCCCGCAACGGATGACCCTGCGCGTCCATGAAGCTCTCTCCCGTAAACGGCGAAAGCGCCGTCTCTGCAATCAGTGTCTTCCCATCCGCACTCACCTTCACCACGGAGTCCTGGTGCGCCAGCGAAATGTAGACCGCGTCCT
>JAYVDT010000221.1:0-5799 GCA_043749265.1 Rhodanobacteraceae bacterium
GCTGCTCCAAAGTGGTCTTTGTCCGTTTCGAGGGGCGAGTCCGGCGCGGGTTCAATCGCGGGTGGGAGCGCCAGAGTTTTGTTGTCTATGACGCGCGCATCAGCCGAGCTGGGGCGGATCAATCTGTTCTTCAACCGGAACGATGGTTTTTCGATCAGCCAGTACGAGGCCTCCGCGCACAACAGGATAGGCACGAGGTTGAGGGGAAAGAAGATGGTGTACTTTGCGGTGAACATCTGCTGCCAGAGATAGATGCCGTAAGAGACCACGCCGAGGTGCCTTAGCCAGGCCACATTGAGCGTGCGCCCCAGCAAGGATTTGGGCGCGGAGGTTGCAAACAGGATGACCACTCCGCACATCAGGGCATCCAGCAGAAAACCGAACGGCAGCGTGAAGGCGCCCTGGTAGCGTGCGTCAAGGAAGGGTTGCGCCACAAAATAGGCGCCTGCGGGAATCAAGCATGCCGGCTTTGAGACGAAAGCCAGTGTCCGCGTAAGAACTTTTTGATGCTGGGCGAGGGATATAAATGCTCCCACCATGATGGAATCGAGCCGCGTATGCAACATCAGGTTGATGTGGTCCCGCATGGTAGGCACGAGCGAATAGGTGGCAATGCGGAGCACGGGCGAGAGCAGAATCGCTACGCCCGCGATTTTAAGGCAGGTGCGCGGCGAGAAGAAGAAGAGAAATGCAGGCCACATGAGGTAGAACTGCTCTTCCAGGCTTAGCGACCAGGTATGTCCAAGCAGCAGAACGAAGGGATGTGGGGCATAATTCCGCACATAGGCCGCTGCATAGACGAAGCTCTTGAGGTCGCATGGCACAACGTGGAAGAGGGCCAGGAGGCCGACCACCAGCAGGTAGGCATAGAAAGGCGGGAAGATCCGGAAGAACCTTCTTGCATAAAAGCTGCGGATGCTGATGGTGCCTGTAGTATCCAGCTCGTTCAATATGAGCCTTGTAATCAGCAGGCCGCTGATTACGAAAAAGCATGTGACTCCTAGCCCGGCGTTTCGTATGGGCTTGAGCCAGCTCAGCGAAACCCAGAGCCTTGAGGAGCTGTGCGAGAAGACAACAGTCATCACCGCCAACGCCCGTAGGCCGTCCAAAGAAGGGATAGAGCGGTCCTTGGACATGGTTTGCACCCTCAGGTCTTTCGACCGTTGATGCTTACGGAGTTTAGGTGGTTAACGAGAACGATTCAATCGAATTGGGCAGATTATCGCTGCTAAGCGACATACGGGAACTTTCAAAAACTTTGGGCCTTCGCACGAATCGAGGGATTGAGCTTTTGAAGAGGTTCTAGTCGCGGCGACGTCCACCGAAGAGTTGCAGGACGGCGAGGAAGATGTTGATAGCGTCCAGATAGATGGTGAGGGCGAGAACCGGGGCGGACTGGCCGTCTCCGCCGGCGCGGATGCGGGCGAAGTCGCCGATGGTGAGGAGGGTAAAGACGCCGAGGGTAAGCCAGGAGTAGGTGTCAGGCGACATGAACCGGAAGAAGATGCCGACGAAGCCGACCAGCATGAGGACCAGAAGCGCAGCGAAGCCGATGCCGCTGATACGGCGGTAGTTGATGTTGAAGAGATAGGAGACGATGCCCATGCAGGCCATGCCGAGAGCCGTCGTGACGGCGGCCTGGAAGACGACGAATGGACCTACCGTTCGCATATAACGATGGATGAGGGGGCCAATCTCCCAACCCATGAAGTAGGTGAGGAGCAGGAAGAGCCCGAGGGCGAGCGTGGGGTTCTTTTTTTTGGCGAAGGTGATAGCGAAGATGAGGGCCAGGACGGCGATAAAGCCGGGGAGCATACCCCAGGCGGGAGAGGTGGCGACGCCCCCGGCGGTGATGAGGAAGCCTAGCGAGGTAATGCCCAGAACTTTGCCGAGCAGGGCGGTAGTGGGCTGGGGAACGTCGATGGTGGTGGTCCACGTGCCGGTGCCGGGATCGAGTTGGCGGTTAGTGATCAAGTTCATGGGTGCTCCGTCTGCAGATTAGACGTTCCTGAGTGGGAATCGATGCGGAGCAGGGAAGACCGAGACGAGGAGGAGTAAGGGAAGAAGCTGGTTTCCTGTTGCGTCCTGCTAGTACTCACCTTCTTCCTCGTTTTGCTTTTTATTCAGGCCTGGCTAGAGGTGCGCGGCTGGTAAGGTTAGGAGATGTTTGTGCCGGGTCATATTCTCTTTGCGCCTTCGCAGCGCGTGCACTTTATAGGTATCGGTGGGATTGGGATGAGCGGGATCGCTGAGATCCTGCTGACAATGGGTTACACGGTTTCGGGTTCGGATCTGCGGCGGTCTGCTGCGACTGATCGGTTGGAAGGGCTGGGGGCGACGATCTATGAAGGACACGTTGCCGGTAATGCCGCGGCGTGTGACGTGGTGGTGGCTAGTTCCGCGGTCAATGAGCGCAATCCGGAGGTGACCGAGGCTCGGTCGCGCAAGATTCCAGTGATCCAACGGGCTGAGATGCTAGCGGAGCTGATGCGGCTGAAGTACGGGATCGCCGTGGCGGGGATGCATGGGAAGACGACGACGACTTCCATGATCGCGGCGGTGCTGGCGGCGGGAAACCTTGATCCGACGGTGGTGGTAGGGGGGCGGGTGGATACGCTGGGATCGAATGCGCGACTGGGGACGAGTCAATACCTGGTGGCGGAGGCGGATGAGAGCGACCGGTCGTTTTTGAAGTTGTCGCCGGTGCTGGCCGTGGTGACTAACCTTGATCGGGAGCATATGGATTGCTACTCCAGCATGGAGGACGTGGACGACGCGTTTGTGCAGTTTATGGACGCGCTGCCGTTTTACGGGGCGACGACGGCGTGTATCGACAATGACCGGTTGCGGAGTGTGCTGCCGCGGGTTCGGCGGCGGGTTTATACGTATGGAGAGAGCGTGGACGCGGATTTTCGGCTGGAGATGCTATCCAGCAGGCCTGATTGCCACTCCAGCTTTGAGGTGAACTACCGCGGTTTGCTGCTGGGGCCGTTTGCTCTGCATGTTCCGGGCAGGCATAACGTGCTGAATGCTACGGCGGCCGTGGCGGTGGGGGTGCAGTTGGGGATTGTGCCGGCGGATATCGCGCGGGGGCTGGCTACGTTCCGGGGAGTTGACCGGCGGTTTCAGATCAAAGGCAAGGTGGGTGGCATTACAGTTGTCGACGACTATGGTCACCATCCGACTGAGATTCTGGCTACGCTCAGGGCTGCGCGGGACTGCGGGTATAGGGGAGTGCATGTGGTCTTTCAGCCACATCGATATACGCGGACGCGGGATCTGATGGCGGAGTTTGCAGGGGCGTTTGTGGATGCGGATTCGGTGGAGCTGCTGGATATTTATGCAGCCAGCGAAGAGCCGATTCCGGGGGTGACGGCGGCTGCGCTGGCGGGGGAGATTTGGGGGACTCGGGCGAGATATGAGGCGAGTGTACCGGCGGCGGTGGCGGCGGTGGTGAAGTCGGCCAGGGCGGGCGATGTGATAATTACGCAAGGGGCGGGGAATGTTTCTGGCATCGCTCCGATGGTGCTGGAGGCGCTGCGGGAGAAGTTTCCGGTTTAAGGGTGGGTGGGTTGCTGCGCGGATACTCCCCTGAATGGTGTCGCTGGAGGGTGGGTTCGCCGCGCTATAGTGAGGAGGGCGACTCTCGCGCGGCCTCTGCTCAAGACGTGCGGCTCAACAGATTTTTAGAAGTTGCAAGTGAAGGATGGGACCCTGGTGCTTGAAGCGCCGCTAGCAAGTCGTGTGCCAAGGACCGCGCAGAGGATTGCGCCTAAGCTGGTTGGCCCCAGGCGGGTGCCGGGTGCGCCTTCGCTGCGGCGCGATATGTCCGAGGACTTTGCAGGTGGACGCGTACTCGCTGTTGGCGACAGCGAAGATGAGGTTCCGGGTTATGTTCGCTCGCGGCGGTTCAGCGGGCTGAGATTTCGGCTGCGGGGGGGAGTTCCGAAGAGTATTGTAGGGCGGATGCTGGGCAGCGTTGTAATGCTGGGAGCGCTGGGAGCATTCACGGCGGTGCTGTGGGAAGCGCGTGCAATGCTGCTGCACGACCCGCGGCTGGTGATTGCTTCAAGCTCGTCGATCCAGATTACCGGGAACAACCATCTGACGCGGCCGCAGTTGCTGAGCGTGTTCGGCGAGGATGTGGATCGCAATTTGTTAACGGTTTCGCTGAGCGAGCGCAGGCAAGAACTTGAGAGTCTACCTTGGGTCGAGCATGCGACTGTGATGCGGTTGCTGCCAAACAAGGTGCGCGTGGCGATCGTGGAGCGGACGCCGGTGGCGTTTGTGCGGCAGGGTAAAGAGATTGGGCTGGTGGATGCGAAGGGCGTGCTGCTGGACCTGTCGCCGGACGTGCAATCGGACAATCATTATTCGTTCCCGGTGGTGACGGGGATTACGGCGCAGGAACCGGCGTCGACGCGCGAGGCGAGGATGAAGCTGTTTACGCGCTTCACGTCGGATCTGGATGCGGGTTCGGGGTCGGAACCCATCTCAAAGAAATTGAGCGAGGTTGATCTTTCTAGCCCTGAGGATGTGAAGGCGCTGATTCCCAGTGGTACATCCGACGTGCTGGTGCACTTTGGCGATGATGACTTTCTGAAGCGGTATAAGAGCTACGAGAGCAATTTGCCGGGATGGAAGGCGGCGTATCCCAAGCTGGCTTCTGTCGATATGCGGTATGAGCATAATGTGGTGCTGGAGATGGCTCCGGGTTCGGCCGTGTCTCTGGCGAGCAAGGCCGCGGATGTGCCCACACAGAAAATTGCGGCGAAGATTGCGAAGGCTCCGGCGAAGGCTGTCCCGAGTAAGTGGAAGGCCTCTCCGAAGGTGGCTGCGAAGGTTTCCAAGCCTGCCGCGAATAAGGCTCCGGTAGTAGCAAAGGCTGCTCCGAAGTTAGCGCCCAAACATTTGCAGGTCGCCCACGATGTTCATGCGAAGGCCAGGGCGGCTGTGGCAGGATCCAGATCCACGAGAACGGCGCAGGCGGGCCACCAATGAATCCAAAGCCGGAAAATCTGATTACGGTGCTTGATGCTGGCTCGCAAAAGAGCTGCGTGCTGGTGGCTGAGGTTGCGGATGGCGTGCTGCGCTATCGTGGGCACGGCATCGAACGCTCGATGGGGATGCGCAAAGGGCTGATCGCGGAACTGGGGCCGGCGGCGGAGGCGATCAACCGAGCGGCTTTGACGGCGGAGCGGACGGCCAAGGCTACGATCGAGACCGCGGTAGTGGGTATTGGCGGGACGCATGTTCGGGGGATCAACTCGCGCGGCGGTATTTCGATGGGATCGCGAATGCGTGAGATTACGCGCGAAGAGGTACGTGCGGCGGTGGACCGTGCGCGCTCCGTGCCGCTGCCTCCAGACCGCGAGGTGATGCACCTATTGCCGCAGGAGTTCATCCTGGACGACCAGGCGGGGATACATGATCCGATTGGGATGGTGGGCAATCGGCTGGAGGTGAACCTGCATCTTTCGACTTGCTCGGGTGGCATTGCGCAGAGCGTGATTACTTGCGCTAACCGCGCGGGGCTTGAGGTTGAGGACACGGTGTTTGAAGGGATTGCCGCGGCGGAGGCAGTGCTTTCTGCCGATGAGCGGGAGTTGGGCGTTTGTCTGGCGGATATTGGGGCCAGTACGACCGAGTTAGCGGTGTTTTTTGAGGGATCGATTGCGCATACGGCAGTGTTGCCGATTGGCGGCGATCACTTTACGAATGACCTTGCGGTGGGGCTGCATGTCTCGGTGGAAGAGGCGGAGCAGTTGAAGCGGATGTACGGCAACTGCGTGGTGACGA
>JAYVDT010000222.1:0-1661 GCA_043749265.1 Rhodanobacteraceae bacterium
CGCCTTGATCACGTCCAGTTGCGGCTGAATCCGCTGCATCTTCAAACCCGACTGCATCGTCTTGATCCGCAAGGGCAGAATCACCAGGTTGATCAGCACCGTGAGCCAGACAATATCCCAGCCCCAGCTCGCCGACACATGCTGATTGATCCAGCGCAGGCAATAAAACAACGGCTTGCCCACAATCGCAAAGAACCCAAAGTCCAGCAAAGGCTCAAGCGTCGTATTCGACCCCGTCGCATGCACGTTCCGGAGAACCTCAACCGCCTTCGGCCCCGCAAACAAGCGAGTCCGCGTGTGTCCCGACAGGTCCCCCAGCGCCGCACCCAGGATCGGCACCTTCACCTCATCCTTCTCCGGATCTTTATGCGGAGCCGTCGCCACACCCGCGCCCAGACCGTTATTCCGATTCGCCTTCGGCACCATCAGTTCGCTATGAAGCGTAGCTACTGTCGCCGTCTCAGGCGAGTCCGGCAGAAAGATCGAAGCAAAGTAAAGGTCCGAAACCCCCGCCCAGTCAAAGCTCCCCGACAGCGTGCTGCCACCATGAACGTCCTTCGCGCCCTGGTGCTTCTCCTTCGCATTCTGGCTGTAATCTACCTGCGAGCCACCATACGACATCGTATTTTCCTGATCGCCAAACCCACCCGGCCAAGCCACCAGCGCTCGAATCGGCTCGCCATTCCGCAGCACCAGCGTATCCGCATGCAGCACATACGTGTTGTCAAACGTGAACGTCTTGGTCACGTCAAACTCGCCCGCCACATACTTGAACGTCAGCGAAGCCGGAGCCGTCATCTGCCCCGTCGTCGAAGGCACATAAAGCGCCTTCGCCAGACTCGCCGTCAATCCAGCGTCATACGTATACAACGAAAGCGGATACCCAATCGACGCCGCCGCCTGCGTATGAATCAAGTCCAGCGGCTTGCCGTAAGAGTCTTTGTACTTCTTCAAAATCCAGCTTGTGGCCTGCGCGCCCTTGTTTGAAAACGTGATCCGGTAAAGCTCGTTCTCAACCACAGTCGTCGCTTCCACAGCCGCCGCCATCTGCGTCGCTGGAACCTGCACCGTTCGACCTGCAATCGTCGCAGCCACGGTAGGCTCGGGTGGAGCCGGATTTGAACTCTGGTCCAAAGTCTGCGCCGTCGCATTCGGCGAAGCCGTCTGCGGATTATTCTTCCCCCGGAAGTACTGAAACGCCGTCAGCGCCAGCAACATAACGACCATGACGATGATAAGCGGACGATTGTCCGAGGGGGAGCCTTGCTGATTTGGGTTCTTGAACTCTGCCACTTTAAGATTCCTGTCTTTCTGACACCAAGCGTGCGGCTGTGGATAAGCCTGCACTGATGATAAATGCTGCGCACCCACCACTCAGGAAAGCGCCCTCCGGGCAAACAGATTTTTTTGCATGCTCGACGTTTGCTACGCCATCACGACCGCTCCAGTTCCATAAAGCGCTAGCTGTTGTTCCTCCCGCGGTCGCACTGCCACCACCCCCAGCCCGCTAAGGCACCGGATCCAACCCACCTTTACCCCACGGATGACACCGCCCAATTCTCCCCACCCCCAACCTCACCCCCTTCACCCACCCATGCCGCAAAATCGCCACCTGCGCATACTCCGAACATGTGGGCAGGTAAATACACTGCGAAACCCCC
>JAYVDT010000223.1:0-1654 GCA_043749265.1 Rhodanobacteraceae bacterium
CAGGCAAACAAGCTCTCAGCCGCCGGCCTCCGGGTCGCCCGCATCCACTCCGGCCTCTCACGCGAGGAGTCCCGCCAGGCTTGCCGCGACTACCTCGACGGCACCATCCAATTCCTCTTTATCGCACCCGAGCGCATGCGCGTCCCGGGCTTTCCAGAAATGCTCGCCCGCCGCAAACCCTCGCTCATCGCCATCGACGAAGCGCACTGCATCTCCGCATGGGGACACGACTTTCGCCCCGACTACCGCACCTTGGGCGACTACCTGCCCGCCCTCCGTCCCGCCCCCATCATCGCCCTCACCGCAACCGCCACCCCTACGGTTCAAAAGGATATCGTCACCCAACTCAATCTTTCGAAACCCGCTTTATTCATCCACGGTTTTCGCCGGGACAACCTGCATATTGAAGTTCTCGAGCTCTCCAAGCCCCTGCGCACCGAGTTCACTTCAACCTTCCTCGCCGATCCAACCCGACGTCCCGCCATCGTCTACGCCCCAAGCCGCAAAGCCGCAGATGAACTCGCAGGTGAACTGAGCCGTCGCTTCCCCGCCGCTGCCTACCACGCAGGGCTGGACCCAGGCACCCGCGAACGCGTCCAGCGTCGCTTCCAATCCGGCGAGCTGGAAGTCGTTGTTGCCACCATCGCCTTCGGCATGGGCATCGACAAGGCCGACGTCCGAACCGTCATCCACTATGCGCTACCCGCGTCGGTCGAGGCCTACTACCAGGAGATCGGCCGGGCAGGCCGTGATGGCCAGCCCTCCCGCACCGTGCTGCTGTACACCTATGCCGACCGCAAGATGCACGACTTCTTCATGGAACGCGACTACCCTGTCGCTACCGAACTAACCCGCGTCGCCAGACTCCTGACGGATGAGTTTCAGATGCCCGACGTCCTCCGCCAACGCCTCAAGATGGATGGTGACACCTTCTCCAAGGCCGCTGAAAAGCTCGCCTCCCAGGGTGCGGCTGTCATCGACATGGCGGGCAATGTCCGGCGCGGCGCGACGTCAACATGGCAGTCCGGATATGAGTTACAAGTCCAGCATCGGCGATCCCAGATCGATCGCATGATGGACTTCGCCCAGACCCAGCAGTGCCGCATGACCGCCCTTATCCGCCACTTTGGAGACACCGCCGACGCCCACCGCGCATGCGGTCACTGCGACTTCTGCCTCCCCTCCGGCACGCAATCGCATTCCTTCGACGAGCCCACCAACCAGCAGGACCGAGATCTTCGCTCTGTCCTTCGCGCACTCGATGGCGCCTCCAAGGCCACAGGCCGACTGCACACAGAACTCGCCCTGACCAAAGAGCGGAAAGATCTCGACGACCTCCTCGACGGCCTTGTCCGCGCCGGCCTCATCCAACTCACCTCCGAGACCTTCACGAATCCCGAGGGCAAGGTGATCCTCTACAAGAAAGCCTCGCTAACGCATGAAGGACAGAACCTGCGCCCCGGCGACCCACTGGGCGTGGTCCTGCGCTCCCTTGGCGGCGCTGCTGGTCCTTCATCGTCCAGATCCAGCAAGAGTTCCAGGACAAAGCGCGCAAAAGCGGCCGATGCGCCAGATCCCAACTACACCCCCGCTCAGAAGGCTCTAGAAACAAACCTCCGTGCCTGGCGCAAAGAAGAAGCCGCAAAGACCGGCA
>JAYVDT010000224.1:0-5781 GCA_043749265.1 Rhodanobacteraceae bacterium
TTCGAACTGCGCGGCAAGACCCAGCGACAGTTTGCGCTCTACCGCGTGATCGGCGCCCAGGCAGAGCAGACCATCGCAGCCGGGTCCGCCAATTAGACAAGCGTTTTGCTCTTTATCGTCGATACCTAATCCTCTTCATAACTCTCGCTACCCGCTGGTACCGCAGGCTGCGGAACGCTGACGCCATCGCGCTTGTACACCACGCCGCCCTTCATCACCCAATCCACCCGCTCCATCACGGTAATGTCCTTGAGCGGATCTCCCTTGACCGCGATAAGGTCGGCGTAGCGCCCTGTCTGTACAGATCCTGCGGTCGCGCTGACGCCCAATAAATCCGCGGCATTGTGAGTTGCCGTCATAATCGCATCCGCCGGCGACATCCCCGCGCCCACCATCAGCGCAAATTCATGCGCATTCTTCCCGGAAGACGTATCCGTCCCAAACGCAATCTTCACCCCGGCCTTGTATGCCCCCGCAAACATCCCCTTCATCAGCGGAGTCACCTCCAGCGCCTTCTGCGCGCTCGAAGGATTGAGCCGTTCCGGATGCAGCCGCGCCGTTTCATTTACCTGATCGGCAACTAGCAGCGTAGGCACTAGGTACGTCCCGTGTTCGACGTAAAGCTTGTAGCTCTCCGCATCCGCATACGTCCCGTGCTCAATCGAATCCACGCCCAGCCTGATCGCATTGTCGATCGCCGACTTGCCATGTGCATGCGCCGCTACCTTCATCCCAAGCGAGTGCGCCGTGTCGATGGCCGACTTGATCTCTTCGTTCGTCATGGTCTGCATCTTTGGATCGTCGCCGATCGAAAGCACCCCACCCGATGGCATGATCTTGATCAGGTCTGCCCCACGCCGATGATGCTCGCGAACCGCCTTCATCGCCTCCACCGGCCCGTCGATGACGCTTCCACCCCAGGTCCGGCTGGTCCACGCCGCGTCGATGCCGTTACGTGGATCGCTGTGTCCGCCCGTCGTGCTCAGCGGCTCCAGCGACACCTGGATTCGCGGTCCCACCGCCCAGCCATGATCGATCGCATGCTTCAGCGCAAGGTCCGCGCCGTCAGTCGAACCCATGTTGCGCACGCTCGTAAAGCCTTCTTCCAGGAGCTTGCGCGCGCTTGCCGCGGAGCCGATGGCGTTCTCCATCTCGCTTACTGTCAGACGCGACTGAAACGTGTTCAAGCCCAGAGTCGGCGCGCTGCCCATGTGTTTATGCGCGTCGATTAACCCCGGCAGCAAAGTAGCATCGCCAAGCTCAATCGTCTCCGTACCCGCCACCTTTACGTTCCCGGCCTGTATCCCCGTGATGTGGCCGTCCATAATCGTCACCGTAACCGGCCCCTGCATCTCTTTCGAGACGCCGTCAAGCATGTGCCGGGCGTGAACCACCGTAACCTTCGCGGGCTTCTTCTCCGCACTCTGGGACTGAGCCCCTGCAACCACACAAACGACACAATACACCGACACAGCCGCGATCGCTCTACGCATGAAAGCCCTCCAGGGCACCGGAACAATGGATTCTGGGAGTGTAGCGCACGTTGGCCGAAAGGGAATCATCCGGTCGCTACGATAAGTAGGATGAGGGGCCTGGTTCTCTGGGACCAGCAGAAATAACTCAGCACTCTTATCTACCAACAGGTTGCGAATCTCATGGATACTCTTGAACCACTTTTCTTCCTTGCCCGGGCCCCTCAATCTTCCAACAGGCTTGCCGCGCTCCTCGTACTCAATGAGGTGAAGACGGTCGCTCCTATCCGCCGAACGGACGGTGGGACACAGCACAAGCCCTCCGCTTCGGCTGCTCCTCGCAGAATTAGCCTTGCAAGCCATTCAAACGAGCGCCCTACCGATTAGAGGTTCGATTTATCGAGTTTCTGAACAGCGAGAACCCCGCCGAATGTGGCGGGGTTCTCGCTGTTTCAGCTCTTCGTTTGGTTTAGATATCCAGGTTTTTAACATCCAGCGCATTTTCCTCAATAAACTTGCGTCGGCTCTCAACATCCTCGCCCATCAGCGTCGTAAAGATCTCTTCCGTGGCCGCGATATCTTCGAGTTTCACCTGCATCAGGGTGCGCCGTTCAGGATCCATGGTGGTCTCCCAAAGCTGCGGCGCCGTCATTTCGCCCAGACCCTTGTAGCGCTGCACCTGGTACTCCTTGCGGCCTTGCTCGATCACGTAGTCGAAGACCTCACGCGGCGTCTTTTTCTCCACCGGATCCAGACTTGCACGCGAGTTCCGCTTTGCCGGTTTGACTTCAGCCACGGTGCCCGGAGCGGCCGCAATCGTCTCGTTCACTCCTTCTTCCTGTGCAACCTCGTCGGCTTCGTCGCTTGCTGCCTGCGAGACCTCTGCCGGCGTCTTTACCGAGTAGGAGATCAAAAACGGTGCCTGTAATTGATCCTTGATCTGCGCATACTTGCCGAGCAACTGACGGCTTTCTGCGGCGTTCGCAAGTGCCCAGTCTATCTTCCGCTCGGCGCCCTGCGCATCCGTAAAGCTGATGGAGTACGTCTGGTGCTCTTCGTCGAAGACCGGCTCGCCAACGGCACGGAACTGGTACTCACGCCGGACCGCTTCCAGCTTCGCGCGCATCTCGAACAGTTTGTCGGGCGTCAGGAAATCTTCCTTCTTCGCGGGCGAGGCACCTTCATGCGCAAACAGTTCGATGAAGTCCTTCGTCACCTGCTCATTGCGTAGACGCTTGCCGGCCTTCTCAAAGAAGTTTAGATAATCGTTCAACTGCGCCATGTACTTCGTCAGCGCTTCACCGGAGATCTGTGCGCCGCCTTCGCCATAGGTCAGCACCATTCCGTCGCTCGCGCGCTTGATCATGACGTCAACGTATTGGCGCTCGTCCTTGATGTACTGCTCAAACTTGCCCTTTTTGATCCGGAAGAGCGGAGGCTGCGCTATGTAAACGTGCCCACGCTTGATCAATTCCGTCATGTGCCGGAAGAAGAACGTAAGCAGCAGCGTACGGATGTGCGATCCGTCAACGTCGGCATCCGTCATCAGGATGAGCTTGCCATAGCGCAGCTTGGCTGGATCGAAGTCATCCTTGCCGATCCCGCAGCCCAGCGCCGTGATCATCGCACGAATTTCTTCATGCCCCAGCATCTTGTCGTAGCGTGCTTTTTCGACGTTGAGGATCTTTCCTTTCAGCGGAAGGATCGCCTGGAACTTACGGTCGCGACCCTGCTTGGCTGTTCCACCGGCGCTTTCACCCTCAACCAGATACAGCTCGCAACGATCCGGCTGCCGTTCAGAGCAATCCGCGAGCTTGCCCGGAAGTCCCCCGCCATCCAGCACACCCTTGCGCCTTGTCAAATCGCGAGCCTTGCGCGCAGCCTCACGAGCTCGCTGCGCATCAATTGCCTTGTTGATGATCTTCTTTGCAATCTGCGGATTCTGCTCCAGAAATCCACCCAGCCGCTCATTCACAAACGCCTGCACCGTGCCCGCAATATCCGAGTTCAGCTTGCCCTTTGTCTGCCCTTCAAACTGCGGCTGCGAGAGCTTCACGCTGATGACTACAACAAGTCCTTCGCGAACATCATCGCCAGAGAGCGCCTCCGCCTCCTTGAACAACCCCAGCGACTTACCGGCTGCATTGATTGTCCGCGTCAACGCCGTTTTGAAGCCCGAAAGATGCGTTCCGCCATCCACCGTGTTGATGTTATTCGCAAACGTGAATACGGTCTCCGAGTAAGCGTCGTTATATTGCAGCGCAATCTCCATGGCCACGTTGTCGCGCTCGGCTTCCATGTAGATCGGCTTCTCGTGCAGTACCTGCTTGCCTTTGTTGATGTGCTTGATGAATTCCGCAATGCCACCCGCGTACTTGAACAGCTGGTGGCGCGCTTCGCCCGTCTTCGTGTCGGTGGTACGCTCGTCGGTGAGCGAAATCTCCAGGCCTTTATTCAGAAAAGCAAGCTCGCGCAGACGCTGTGCCAGCGTGTCGTAGTTGAACTCAGTAACCGTAAAGATGCTCTTGTCCGGCAGAAAGTGAACCTTGGTCCCCTTGCGCTTGCTCGGCCCCATCTTGCGCAGCAGGCTTATGGGCGCGCCCTTGCTGTAGTCCTGCTCCCACGCAAAATCATCACGCCAGATCTCAACGTCGAACTCTTCTGAAAGGGCATTGACGCAGCTCACACCCACTCCGTGCAGGCCGCCTGAAACCTTATAGTTTGAAGCGTCGAACTTGCCGCCCGCATGCAGCATCGTCAGCACAACCTGCACTGCCGGCATCCGCTCGCCGTTGATCACTTTGTCGTCCACCGGAATACCGCGTCCGTCATCGACCACCGTGATGGAGTTATCCACGTGAATCGTGACGTCGATGCGGCTGGCATGCCCACCCAGCGCTTCGTCCACGGAGTTGTCGACCACCTCGTAGACCAGGTGATGCAGCCCCTGTTCGCCCGTCGATCCGATATACATCGCAGGCCGCAGACGCACCGCCGCCAGCCCTTCCAGAACCGTAATGTTCTCGGCGGAGTAGCCCCCACCCTCTTTCTTTTCAGGTGCTGATGCTTCAGGAATCTGGGGGATCGAAGGATCTGGAGGAAGAGCGCTGGATGCCAAAGGTATCTCCGTTGAATATTGCTGGGGTGGCCACTGAAAGCAAAGGCTTAAAACCGATCCGGACAGATCGCGCAAACCATTTACTTACAACAACTTACAGCTTCGATGAAGCCACTGCGTATGCTCACAATTATAGCATTTCACGGGACTTTTTACTCCCAACCCAACTCCCGACCCCAAACGACCCTTTGTTCTCGTTGCCAACAGATCCGCGTTGCCTTTCCTTCACGCGCGAACCAACTCCCTCGTGCCCCATTCATCACAGCCTCACAGCGATCCGGGGTGGGGTGTGTGGGAAGCAGACCCCATCCACCCGCGACGCAAAATGACCCAACCCGCCAAATACCCCACCAACCCAACCCCCAACAATCTCCACCCATCAAGCCCAACCACCGCCCACGTAAGCACCAGGTGCACTCCCACAAATCCCACCGCCAGCGCAGCAGACCGAAACCCTACCCCAAGCCTCCCCAAGCCCACAGGCAGCGCCACCAGGAACAACGGCCACCCATACCCAAACAGCCGGAGCACCCGGTCCCCCAGCGCTCCCGCCAGGCAAAACGACACTACCCCATACAGAAAGCAGAACCGCACCATCAAATCGTCACGCCCCCCCACCCACTGCGCTACCCTTCGCACCCGAAACACCAGCAACGGCAGCAATCCAAAGCTTGCCAGCGCCGCCCCCGCCAGCCGCACCGGCAGCCAACCTTCAAACCCGCAGTACCCAATGGCCTGCAGAGGTCCAAGATGCACCGCATGCTGCCACGCAGGCACCGCACACGCGGGATATACATTCGCCCATGGATTCAGGCCCAGGAAGTTCTTCAGAAAATTCCATGGCATCTTCGCAAACAAATAAAACGTCGGCGAGATATGTTCCCGGTTCGCGAGCGCATTCGCCGTGAGCCCCTTCACCGCCAGTATCCCGCCCGCAACGCTCCCAACCGCCGTCAGAATCTCTCGCCACCGCAGCATTTTCCATCCCGCCAGCAGGAAACAAAGCAGCGTCAGCACGGTCGATTCCCGCGCCATCGCCAGCGGCAACATCATCAGCGCCGCCGCCATCACCCAGCCCTTGCGCAGTAGAAGCAGAAACCCGCACAGCAGCGCGCTGTAAAAGATATCCGGCAGCACCAGGGCGTTGAACTGTTCCGCCCAGAAAAACATGCCCGCAATCGCCGCAATCAT
>JAYVDT010000225.1:0-1649 GCA_043749265.1 Rhodanobacteraceae bacterium
GCCATGGGGGTCATGGTTTCGATGGCCTGGCCGGCAAGCTCGCGGAGGGAGCAGCGGCGGATGTGGAGGGGCGCGCTGCCGGACTCCATGCGCTCAAGGTCCAGGATGTCGTTGATGAGGCGGATGAGGCGGTCAGTGTTGGTGACGGCGATGCGGAGGAGGTTCTGGGCCTTTGTATCCATGGTGCCCATAAGGCCGGCGGAGAGGAGGCCGAGGGCACCGCGGATGCTGGTGAGCGGAGTTCGAAGCTCATGCGAGACGGTGGAGATGAACTCGTCTTTGATAGTGTCGAGCTCGGACCGCTCGGTGAGGAGGAAGTCTTTGGCATGTTGAGCTTCAGTCGCGGTTTTGAGGGAAGCCTCTAGTCTTGCGGCTTTTGCGTGCAGGCGTGCAAGCGCGATGACTAATGCAGAGCAGATCAGCACGCACAAGATCAGGCCACCGAGAATGATCATCGTAGTCATGTTATTGATTTCGCAATGGTAACCCATGCGCATACGCAATCGGATTGCGTTCTTGACGCATTGCTATTAGCTGTTTGGGCAAACGCGGCCTGGGGGTGGCCGTTTTAATGCGTCGCAAGGGTGAAGGGCAGGGGAGAGGAGTTGTTACAAGGGCCGCCACGTACATTGCGTGGCGGCCGCAATCATTGCTCTGAGCTTACGCGGAGACGGCTACGCGGTCGAGAACTTCCGCAAAGTTTTTTCCGGTGCGGGCGGTGTATCCCTTTTTATGGAAGGCGTAACCGGCGATGAGGGGAAGGGCGAGGGTGGCTTCAGAGAAGACCATCTGCTCGTAGGTGAGGTCGACCTTGCCCCAGGAACTTGCTTCTTTGAGGGTGGAGCCGGAGAGGGCACCGTCGCGGGCGTCGGCCACGGTGATCTGGATGGCGTATTTATGCATGGAGGCTTCAACGCCAAGGATGTCCGCGGCGACGACGATGTCCTGAGCGAAGTTTTTGGGTACGCCGCCGCCGATCATGAGCAGGCCGGTGGTGGGGTTTTCGATTTTGAGTTTGGTGATCTCGTAGAAGTCCTTGGCGGAGTCAATGGAGACGACGGGCTTGCCCTGTCGCGCGTGCTGGTGGGCGACGAGGCCGAAGCCGGCAGAGCAGTCGGAAAAGGCGGGGCAGAAGATCGGCACGCCTTTTTCGTATGCGGCAAGGACGATGGAGTCGCCGTTACCGGCGGCGGGGGTGCGCTGATTGTCGGACAGGTACTTGCCCATGGCCTGGATGAACTCACGGCTGGAGTAGGCGCGGGGTTCGAGCGAGTTCGTGATCTTCAGGGTGGTATCGTCGCAGATACGAAGCTCTTCTTCGTCGATGAAGGTGTCGTAAATGCGGTCGATCATAAGCTCGCGGAGGTCGGCGTCACCGGCTCCGTACTTGTATTCGTCGCCTGCGATGTAATGCTTGAAGCCGAGGGCTTCAAAGAAGTCCTGGTCGACGATGTTGGCGCCGGTCGAGACGATAGCGTCGACCATGTTGTTACGGATGAGGTCGATGAAAATCTTCTGAAGCCCGGCAGAGATGAGAGAGCCGGCAAGGCAAAGGATGACGCCGCAGTCGGTGTCGCGCAGCATCATGTCGTAGATGCTGGCAGCGCGGGCGGTGTCACGCGCGGAGTAAGCCATATGAGACATTGCAT
>JAYVDT010000226.1:0-1649 GCA_043749265.1 Rhodanobacteraceae bacterium
TTCGATCAAGCCGCACACCGAGTTCAAGGGTGAGGTTTACGTTCTGAGCAAGGAAGAAGGCGGACGTCACACCCCATTCTTCAACGGCTACCGCCCCCAGTTCTACTTCCGGACCACGGACGTGACGGGTTCTGCCAAGCTGCCAGCAGGCACAGAGATGTGCATGCCGGGTGACAACATCCAGCTTGAGATCACGCTGCACACTCAGGTTGCCATGGAAAAAGGTCTGCGCTTCGCCATTCGCGAAGGCGGCCGTACCGTCGGAGCAGGTACCATCTCCGAGATCCTCAAGTAGATTTCGAATAATGAGAGCCGGCGGCTGGTTAAGAAGTTGAACACCGCCGGGCTACTCCAAACGATCTTTGTAACAGGTCTCCAAGAGGCTGGAAAAGAGAAGCAACATGGCAGGACAGAGAATCAGAATTCGCTTGAAGGCATATGACTACCGCGTGCTAGATGCGTCAACCGGCGAGATCGTCGAGACGGCAAAGCGTACCGGGGCTCAGGTAGCCGGGCCGATTCCGCTTCCGACGATGAAGAACAAGTATTGCGTGCTTCGCTCGCCTCACGTCGACAAGAAGTCGCGCGAGGCCTTCGAAATCCGCACGCACAAGCGTTTGATCGATATTCTGGAGCCGACTCAGCAGACAGTAGACGCACTTATGAAGCTTGATCTGCCCGCTGGTGTCGACGTAGAGATCAAGACGGTCCAGAAGTAGTTTTCAGAAGTGACTCACGAAATATAGCCCCGGCAGTGCCTGCCTTGCGAGACCGGCATGATGAGGAAAGGGAACAGCAATGTCAGTCGTAGGAATTCTAGGTAAGAAAATTGGTATGACGCAGATCTTCGATGACCGCGGTGATGTCCATCCGGTCACTGTTTTGAAGGCTGGTCCATGCGTAATCACTCAGTTGAAGACAATGGCCAAAGACGGCTATGATGCAGCACAGATTGGCTATGTCGACTTCATCAAGGCAAGCAAGGTCAATAAAGCAATGACTGGACACTTCGCCAAGTCCAACGTGCCTCCTGTGCGGATGCTTCGCGAAGTCGCGATTGAAACCGTCAGCGGTGACTCTGAGGGTATGAAAGCGGGCGATCGTATCTTAGTCGACATCTTTGAGAATGAGCGTTTCGTCGACGTCATTGGCACGTCAAAGGGACGTGGTTTCGCAGGTGTGATCCGTCGTCACGGTTTCGGCGGTGGACCCAAGTCACATGGACACATGTTTCAGGTTCAGGGTTCCATCGGTGCGTCTTCGTTCCCGTCGCGCGTCTTCCCTGGTCAACGTATGCCGGGGCACATGGGGACTGACCAGGTGACTGTGCGCAATCTACGCATTCGAGGCATTGACCTTGACGATAATCTGATTTTGGTTGAAGGCGCTGTCCCGGGACACCGCGATGCGTACGTGTTGATTTCGAAGGCTAAAGCTCCACCGCGTGAGCGTCGTGGTTTTGCCGGAGCCGCAACAAAGGACGCATTGAAGGCCTCAAAGAAGTCTGCTCCCTCCAAGAAGAAGTAACTGAATTGGGCAATACAGTAGCCGCGCTGATGGCGGACAAGTAAGTGGATAGCCGGCGGCATCGATCGCTGGCAATAAGGATTTCGATGGCAATCATTAATGTAGTCAATCTGGGAGGAGAC
>JAYVDT010000227.1:0-5765 GCA_043749265.1 Rhodanobacteraceae bacterium
CATCTGCTGCAGCGAAATCAGGATGTTGACGGCGCAACGGCGGAATTTCGGCGGTCGATTGAGCTACAGCCGATGCAGACGGAAAGCTACTACCAACTAGCGCAGATGGCACTGGACGGACATCACGACCAGGAGGCAACAAGACTTTTTGAGCGCACTCTGGCACGTGCTCCCCAACATGGCGGCGCCCTGACCGGACTCGGCATTCTGGCCTACCGCGGGCACCAGTATGGGCAGGCCGAGGTGCTCCTTGAGCGTGCCATCTCAACCTCGCCCGCATATCAGCCCGCTCATTACTATCTGGGCCTGGTCCTGAACCGGCTCGGCCAGAAAGAGCGGTCAGAACAACAGCTCACCCTTGCGAAAAATCTAGCTGAAAAGCAGCAGGGGAAGTCTCATCCTGTGCCGTCGGAACGATGAAACAGGAAGCCTTCAAATTTTGCGCGTCCAGCCAGATGGCTCACGGAATCGATTGTTTCTGCGGTGCAAATGCTCATAAAAGCGCTTACGCTAACGACTCAGGTCGGCAATAGATTTTTCAGTAAGGAGATGTATATGTTCGAGCGTCGCATCTGTTCTTCCTTGGTTGTTGCCCTGCTTTCCATCTTTTCTACCCTTGCCGTTGCTCATGTTTCCGCGCAGATAACAGAGTCTGCCCCTTTGGCTGCCGGCCCTGTACATCTACGGATTTCAAGGCCGCCTGCGCCAACCCTCGTGCCGGACACCTTGTTTGGAAGCTTTCTGGAGCCAATCCGGCTGGCTACATATGGGGGTCTCTGGGCTGACGTGGTTGAGAATCCATCTTTTGAAGATGGCCTCTGGTCATCGGGGAACGCGGCATCTCTCTTGAAGGACAGGCCCGAACTGATGGACGGATCGAATGCAGGGCTGCCGCTGCCGTGGGAGCCGCTCAATAAATGGCAAGGAAGGCGATACGCGCCCATCCGCGGCGACGCAGCCAACTCCTTTCAATCCATGCTGATCATGGCGCTCCCTGGCAAGGAAGTTGGCATTCTTGAAAAGGTATATTTACCAGTTCAGCGTGAACTTACGTATGCCGGCAGTGTGTGGGTCAAGCATGTGGAAGGTGGCCCTGAGGTCAAGGTAACGCTGCGGCGCAGAGGCAGGCCGGATGAGATCCTGGCCTTTGCGAATATCAACGCGCCTTCTGCAACCTGGACCAAATATCCATTCACGTTGCAACTGAAGGCCGGTAGCGTTGTCGCTCAGGATCCTCTGGATTTGGTGATCTCGCTTTCCGACGAGGCTCGGGCGCAGATAGATAACATCGGCCTCGTTCCCGCAGATGCAGTGGAAGGCATGGATCCGGATGTTGTGGCGCTGGCTCGCGGCTTACACTCTCCGGTGGTACGGTTTGGTGGCAACTACACTTCGGCCTACGACTGGCATGATGGCATGGGCTTGCCGGACAAGCGCGTCTCCAAGGTGAACGTGGCCTGGGGAATCCCGGAATACAACACGTTCGGCACAGATGAGTTTTTGAACTTCTGTCGTCTGATTGGAGCCGAACCACAAATCGCCCTCAACCTGGGAACGGGCTCCCCGCGCGAAGCAGCGGAATGGGTGCGCTATGTGAATGATCACTGGGGCAACCACCGTGGGGGGCTGATTTGGGAGCTTGGCAATGAGTTGTGGGGAAGCTTTCAGGTCGGCTACCCTACTCCAGAACGAATCGCCGCTCGCACGCTTGCATTCAGCAAGGCTGTTCGAAACGCTGACCCACATGCAAGGCTGATCGCAACCGGCGGGGACGAAGACTTCTTCCAGAACTGGAATGCGCAGCAGCTTATGTTGCCGTCAGGAACCTTCCAGTATCTTTCAACGCATTTTGTGGTGAACGACACCGTACAGCTAGCCAACGCAAGCTATGACTTTCACGCACAGGCCTCGCTCGCTCTGCCCTGGGGAATGGCGAGCAAGATGCAGGAGATAAGGCAGCAAGCCGTTAGTGCTGGGCGTCCGGACGTCAAGGTGGCGTTTACAGAATGGTTGATAGTTCCGGATGGGCATGCTGGGCCAGGCTTTAGTAACCTGGGCGGCGCATTGTTTGCCGGCGGCTTTCTCAACATGTTGATGCGTAACGCCGATGCAGTCACTATTTCTGACATGACCGGCATCGTGGAATTTGCAGGCATCGTCAAGAAACACGCTCAGGCTTATGGGGCGCCTGCTTACTGGGTGCTGCGTGAATATGCTTCCGCACACCCGCGCACCCTGCTTTCAGTGGCGACCGATACACCCACGTACAGCGTCGTTCAAGGTATCCGTCGCCTGCCGGACATCAAAGACGTTCCTTATTTGGATGTAGTTGCCGCCCAATCAGCGGATGGAAAGACGCTGCTGCTCTTCTGCGTCAATCGACACCTCACCCGTCCGGAGAGTGCGGAGATCGATTTATCCGCACTTGGGATCAGCAAAGGGAATGCAAATATCTCAACCATTACGGGCGATAGCATTCTGACGGAAAATGACGAGCTTGATCCAAAAAGAGTGAGTACGAAAGTCCACCCACAATCTTTCGAGGGTAAGCTTCTTTATTCATTCCCGCCCCTCAGTATTACTGTGATCAGCGTTGCACAGAAATGATGTCACTCGGAGGCTGTGGTCAACGAGAAGTTATAAGTTGAGCAGCCCGTCCAGTTTTGTTAGTAGCCAAGAATTGCAGACCGATCAACCTGTAGAATTCCAGCAGTCCGCGTGCTGGAGTACCTGATGAATGCAATTCGCGCCTCACGCTTTCGCGATAACTCCTTCAGGAGCGTACATTGGACTTTTTTGCGAACACTTCTCCATATGTGCTTCTGGCAAGTCGTCATCGGTATATCGTTTGCTTACCCACAGGCCGTGGTTCCGCGTCCGCAGCAGAGATCAGACTTTGCGGAAGCACAGCAGGCATTCTCAAATAGTCAATACATTCAAGCGGCAGAATTGTTCACAGATATCGCTGATAAAACGCAAACTTATGGCGGGCGGGAGCGTGCTATCGCCTTGCGTATGAAGGCAAGGTGTTTCGTGAAGCTCTCACGGTTTATCGAAGCAGATTCGGCGCTGCGTGCCTCTCTGGGTTTAGAACCACGGTCAGCGGAAACTTTGTATCTGCTCGGCTTTGTGTTGCAACGGGAGAATCAGCCCGCCGCCTCCCTTGGTGTTTTTACCCGGGCGACCGCCATTGCACCGCCTCAATCCGACGACCTCAAACTGGTCGCTCTCGACTATATTCTGCTTGACGATTACCGGGACGGGATCCGTTGGCTTCAGCAAGCATTGACCCTCAATGCGAATAACGCCGAAGGCTGGTATGACCTTGGCCGTGCCCACATGCATCAAGGACAGTTCGACGAGGCAATTCATGCTTTCAAGCGCTCACTCTCCATCGTGCCTCAAAATGCAAAAGCGCTCGACAATGTGGGCTTGTCCTATGAGGCACAAAATAAGCCGGAAGAAGCGCTAAAGAATTTTCAGGCAGCCGTCGAGGTTGCTCGGACCAGCGCACGACCGGCCAGCGAGCCGTTCCTCGACTTAGGCGCATTCCTCGAGGAGCATGAACAATACGGCGAGGCTGAGCGAATGCTGCTTCGAGCGGCCGAGCTTGCACCTAACAATAGCCGCTGTTTCGAAGAACTCGCCCGTGCATACATCGGTGAAGCAAAAGATACTCAGGCGAGAACGACTTTGGAGCATGCTGTGGCGCTAGACCCGAAGAACCCCCGACTGCATTATCAGCTTGCACGCCTCTATCGAAAACTTGGTCTGACCCAGCAGGCGCAGACGGAGTTCAAAGAGACCTCACGGCTCTATGGACCCCACTCAGTTTCAATCGAGCCATACTAAAAACATGCGCTCTTTGTGCAGCCACGCCATGCCGATAAGCGCTTCGCTTGGTCTGACACCATAAGGTCTGCCTATATCCATCGGTCTCATGGGCCGGTCGTAGCCACGGGGCGGATCAGGGGTTCGTCCACCCTAAGCACCTGGTCGGCGGGAATGTTCGCGAGTGTCTGTAGAATTCCGCTTGGCCAACGGATTTGAATCTTCGTGGCAAACTTATCGGGACCAAGACCAAAGTGTGCGCGTTTATCGTTCGAAGAAAGATAGCTTCCGGCCGTTGAGACGATGACGAGCTGTGTCGCAAGCGAAGTAGTAACTTTGACTTCTGCTCCGATAGCATCGCGGTTCGAAACATGGCCCACCAGGTTCAGGGTCAGCCAGTGATTCTGTGTTGGGGTTTCGTTGTGCAGGATATGCGCTGGGCCTCCGTTAGTGCTGACGACGGCATCGAGGCGTCCATCGTTGTCCAGATCGCCCACAGCCATGCCGCGCGCGACCCAGCGCTCAGCAAAGACAGCTCCGGAGGCTTTAGAGACATCCACAAAGCCCTTTCCTGTATTGCGGGCAAGCAACATGGGTTCCCGATAATGCAGTTGCGGAAAGTTCAGCTCAACCGTGTCGAGGTCGTGTCCTTGTGCCACAAGCAGATCCTTGAAGCCATCGTTGTCATAGTCCAGGAAGTGAATGCCCCAGCCGGAATGAAGCAACGTCAATCGGGCCAGGCCGCTGGCGTAAGTGTCATAGGTAAAGGAGCCGTCGCCATTGTTCTTGTAAAGCGCGTACTTCTGGTTCGCAAGATTGGTGATTACGAGATCTGGAAGCCCGTCATTGTTGTAATCTTGCAGATCGATCCCCATGCCCGCATACGTTCTGCCGTCGGCATCCACTGCGATCTCTGCCAGAAGGCCCATCTCTTCAAACGATCCGTTTCCTTTGTTGCGATAAAGGAACTGGGGCATCGAATCGTTAGCGATGGCGAGATCTACCTTTCCGTCACGATCGATGTCGCCGATAGCGATCCCGAGTCCTTTGCCGGGTTGGGCCAGGCCTAGCTTTGTTGCGACTTCGGTGAAGTGGCCTTTGCCATCGTTGTGGTACACCAGGGGGGCGATAGCGGGGAAGACGTCGGGGTGGCAGAACGCTCGATAACCTTCACGGCGCTCACCGCACCACAAATCGTCCCAGTCCCACTGAACATAGCGCAGCACCACCAGATCCAATAGGCCGTCGTTGTCAAGATCGACCCAGGCGGCGGAGGTAGACCATCCTTCACGTGGCTTATTCGATCCGCCCGTACCGGAGGAGACCGTGATATCGGTGAAGGTTCCATTCCCGTTGTTATGGTAAAGATGATTGCCGCCATAGCCGGTTACATAGAGGTCCTCATAGCCGTCATTATCGTAATCGCCGACAGCTACGCCCATGCCGTAGCCGATTCCCTGAAGGCCGGCTTGCACGGTAACATCCTCAAACGTGCCATCTTTACGCTGATGGTAGAGGCGATTCCACTCCGCCGGCCCGGTTTTGACAGGTACAAATCCTTTCGGTGCCGGATCGAGAACACTAGCCCCATTGACCAGGAAAATGTCGAGCAGGCCATCGTTGTCATAGTCGAACACCGCGACTCCGGAACCCATGGTTTCGATCAGGTACTTGCTGGGCGTATGCTGCGCAACTGCGTTGAAGTTCAGCCCTAATTTCACGGCAACATCGACAAACAAGCCAGGTATGGCGTTGGCGGGAGCTGCGATCGCTGGAGCCGGAGCAGATTCTTTGACTTGCGCCGTAAGGAGTGCGGGAAACAGCGTGAGCATTACAAAAGCAAGCAATTTCAAAATTTGATCCTTTCCGGCGACCCGACCTCTACGATCCGACAGAACCCGTCTACCTCCGCCGGTGGCGCGACTTGCTGCAAA
>JAYVDT010000228.1:0-5761 GCA_043749265.1 Rhodanobacteraceae bacterium
CTATTCGTAACGACCCAGAGGCACTCCGTTCACTGCAGATCAAGACGCCGGATAACGAGCTTGTACGGCTTGATCAGCTTGCAGAGATCCGCACAGTCCGCGGGCCAATCATTATCAATCGAGAACAGGCTCACCGCCGCGTGGTTGTCATGAGCAACGTTGCGGGACGTGACCTGGGCAGCTTTGTAAAAGACACTGAAGCAGTGGTGAGCGAGAAATTGCAGCTACCTGCGGGATACCGTCTGGAGTGGGGCGGCCAGTACGAGAATCAGCGGCGTGCGCAGCAGCGCTTACTCATCGTCTTCCCTGTTTCGTTGCTTATTATTGCGGCTCTTCTTTACGCTACATTCAAGAATGCGAAACAGATGTTTTTGATTCTCTGCATTGTTCCGCTGGCGCTGGTTGGCGGCATCGCAGCTCTGTGGCTGCGCGGTATCAATCTCAACCTCTCGGCCTGTGTTGGCTTCATCGCTTTGTTCGGCATCGCTGTTCTCAATGGCGTGGTGATGGTCAGTCATATTAACTCGTTGCGAAAAGAAGGGAAAGAGATGGATGACGCTGTGCAACAAGGAGCGTCAGACCGGCTTCGCCCTGTTTTGATTACTGCTCTGGTAGCGAGCCTTGGCTTTATTCCAATGGCACTGGCCACTTCTCGCGGAGCGGAGATCGAACGTCCGTTGGCCACTGTGGTGATTGGTGGTCTGATTACTGCAACGATCCTTACGCTGTACATCCTGCCGTTGCTTTATCCGGTCTTCAGCCGTAACGCCTTCGTTCCGGAATCCGGGAAGGGACAGACCCGTCGTGATGAGATGGCTGTTGCGGGTAGCTGAGATACTCGATCAGGTCGGCGCATTCTGTTTACAAACTTTGATATTAATCCGCTGAGACAGATTCGCGCCGAAGCGAGAGCACATCTTTGAGTGGATCCATAGGCCGCGCAAAACGATTGCGGAGATATTGCGGACTTTTCAGCGTGGGATCGTATTTACTGCATCGCCTATCTTGCCAATAGCAGGATCATAAGTACGGTATCGCCGGCAGTGGAACGGGTATTGAGTTGGTCTTCCGCTGTCTTCCGGTCGGCTTTCAGAGCGGCCTGACAACGAACTGCAAACCTTGCTCAAGCGAATGGAACCATACGCGGCATGAGAACTAGAGCAGAAAATACTATGCGCGTCTTCGTGACCTCTGCACAGGCTCTGTCACTGTGGCTTGCCGCGATTCGTAACTTTTGCATCCAACGAACATGAACTGCAACAGGTAGATCTGCGAAATGTTCAGCTCCATGGGCGAAAGCAGGGCAAAGTTTAAGATGAGCAGCCAAAATCCGTGGCGAGAGCGCCTAGCCGCGCTGAAGAATATGCCGCCAGTGCTACGCATTCTTTGGGAGTCGGGACCTTCCGTGGTCACCTGGGGTCTGACACTCCGACTACTCGTTGCGGTTGTTCCTTTTGGCGTTGCGAAGGTAGCTCAATACATCATCACCGGTATCGCCGCGCACATCCGGGGCGAGGCACTCCCGCACAATTTCTGGATACTTGTCGCGAGCGAGGTGATCCTTAATGTCATCTTCGGCCTGCTGACAAGGGCGATCGACTACTCGGACTCTCTGCTTGCAAACCGCTACACGCAACACGTGAGCGTGCGGGTGATGGAGCAGGCGGCGCGACTTGACCTGACGACTTACGAGGATCCGGTCTTCTATGACCGGCTGGAACGTGCTCGCGTGCAGGCTACGGATCGCCTGGCAATGATTCAGCAAATGGGCCGGTTGCTGCAGCAAGGAGTCACCACGCTGGTGTTCTCGGCTGCGCTGGCATGGGCCTCGCCGTGGCTTGTGCTGTTGCTCGCTCTGGGGGTACTTCCTTCGTTTCTCAGCGAGACACACTACGCATTTCTGGGTTACGCCAAGAACTTTCGCCAGACGCCGATCAAGCGCCAGATGGATTATCTGCGTGAGGTGGCTGGTACGCGTGAGGGTGCCAAGGAGGTCAAGCTATTCGGGCTCAATAAATTCTTCGTTGGCCGCTTTCAGGCGATGGCGCGGCAGATTTATCTGGAGGATGTCTCTCTCTCGCGCTCGAAGCTGATTGTTGGCGGACTGCTTGGGATTGTGGGTACGCTTGGCTATTACGGTGCATACGTCTACGTGATCTGGCGCACACTTGCAGGCGGGTACGATATTGGCCAATTCACGTTCCTTACGGCGGCAATCCAGCAGGCAAGTTCAAACCTGCAACAGGTTTTTTCGACTGCCTCGGGCATTGCCGACCAGGCGCTTTTCCTTACCGATCTGCTTGCATTCTTTGAGATGGAGCCGACCGTGCAATCCAAGCCCAACGGCTTGCTGCTGCCGCAACCAATCCGCAAGGGCTTTGAGTTCCGCAACGTCTCGTTCGCCTATCCGGGCACCACTCGCACGGTTTTGAAGAACTTCAGCCTAACCCTTTCGCCGGGCGAGCGCATCGCGCTTATAGGTGAAAATGGTCAGGGCAAGACCACGGTGGTCAAGCTCATTACGCGCCTCTACGATCCGACCGAAGGAGAGATCCTACTGGATGGCGTCAACCTCCGCGACTACTCGCTGGAAGATCTGCATCACAATATCAGCGTTATCTTCCAGGACTTTATGCGATTCGAGATGACCGCGCGGGAGAACATTGCTGTCGGTCGAATCGATGAGACGGGACAACCACCTACCGAGCAGTCCGACATAGAATCTGCAGCGCACAAGAGCCTCGCAGATACAGTTGTCAGCAAGCTTCCCGGCGGCTACGACCAGATGCTTGGCCGCCGTTTTGAGGGTGGCACCGAGCTGTCCGGCGGTGAGTGGCAAAAGATTGCGCTGGCTCGCGCTTACCTGCGCGACGCTCAGTTGCTCATTCTCGACGAGCCGACTGCGGCGCTCGACGCACGTAGCGAACTGGAGGTCTTTGAGCGCTTTGCAGAATTGACTCAGGGCAAAATGGCGCTGCTTATTTCGCACCGCTTCTCCACTGTCAGGATGGCTGACCGTATCGTCGTTTTATCTGGGGGCCAACTTATTGAGGAAGGGAATCACCAAAATCTTATGGCGCTCGGCGGAATCTACGCGAGTATGTTTGAGATGCAGGCAGCAAGTTATCGCTGATTCATTCCAGCCTTCAACCTAATTAGAAAGTCCGATGGGCGGCGCAGATCGCCATGGATATACGGAAGGAAGATAGATCAGTGGGAACACTCTCCAGCGAAACCGCAGTGCCGGGGCACGGTGATCAGTTCAACACCATCCCGAGCGAACAGCCAGCGGGATCTCTCCCTGAAAAACCTATTGTCTCTGACGACGAACTGCGTCAGCAGGCCGCGGCGATGGCCGCAGGCTGGCGGACAGTTCCTGCGGAGTCGGTGAAGGCGGCTGACCTATCCCAACGGCTGAAGACCCTTAAAGCAAGGCTGGAGAAGACGCTGCAAGCCGCGAAGGATCGCGTGTCCGGCAAGGACTTAACGCCACAGCTTGAACTGCTTGAGAGCGGTCGCATGCTGGAGGCTGCGATCACGTCGACTGAAAGCGCCGGCTCTGCCCTGGAGGTGCTTCCGCATATTCACGTCGCGCCGGAGGGAGCGCTTCCACGCATTGCCAATCTGGCCGAGGTCTATCTCGCTTCGGCCAAGGGTATCTGGTCGGCCGAGTCGCTCACTGTTTATGTGGGGGAGACACAAAGACACACGCCTCTCTTGCTCGCGGAAATTCTTCTGCTGCCGCAGGCGCTCAAGCTTGCGCAGTTGGAGTTCATGCTGGATCGCGTGGCCGGGGCGTTCGCCGCCGGGCCTTTGCCGTCGATCGAGCAATCGCCCTTTTCTGCACCCATCCACAGTCTGCGCCGGCTGAATCAATTCGAGTGGCGCCATTTACTCGAGTCGATGATTCCGTTTGACCAAACCCTTCGCGAAGACCCTGCGAACGCTTTTGCCGGGATGGACGACGAGACGCGCAACGCGTATCACATGCGCATCGCCGATCTGGCAAGTCACGCCGATTTTAACGAACTTGAGACGGCACGAGCCGCGATTGCTCTTGCGAAACGCGCCGAGCAGGACAGCGATCCAGACCCACGTCGCGCGCAACGATTGCAGCATGTTGGCTACTACCTTTTTAGTGAGGGGCTGCCAACGCTCAAACGAAAGATCGGTTATCACGCCCCGCTGGCCATGCGTCCGCGCGCATTTCTCCTCCGATTCAATGAGGAGTTTTACGTCTACGGGATCAGCGTGCTTTCTATCCTGCTCATCGTGCTGATCGTTGCGCCGCTGGTTCCTCGGAACGAGTTCTGGCCGGTGATGATCGCGATGCTTCTTGTCTTGATTCCCGTCACGCAGGGCGCGGTGGATCTCGTCAACGGCATCGTCCATTCGATGCTGAAGGCAGAGTCGCTGCCGAAGATGGACTACGCCAGGGGAGTGCCAGCGGAGGCGACGACGCTTGTCGTCGTGCCGACGCTGCTGATGCGTGAAGACCAGGTGCAGGAGTTGTTTGAGGATCTCGAAGCACGGTATCTGTCAAACGAAGATGCGAATATTCACTTTGCTCTGCTTACAGATCTGCCGGATTCGCCGACGCAGCCGCTGGCAGATGAACAGCATCCGCTGGTGCAGATGGCGGTTCGCTGGACCGAGAATCTGAACGCCAAATATGCCGGAGGCAGAGGCGGATCGTTTCTTCTGCTCCATCGTCATCGTATCTATAATGTGCGCCAGGGCGTCTGGATGGGATGGGAACGCAAGCGCGGCAAACTGCTTGATTTGAACAAGCTTCTTCTGCACGAGTACGACAGCTTTCCAGTGAAAAGCGGGCCGCTCTCGGTTCTACACAACGTGAGTTTTGTCATCACGCTCGACTCCGACACAAAACTCCCACGGTCCACTGCTGCGCGGTTAATCGGCACGATGACGCATCCGCTCAACCGCGCCATCGTCAGTCCGCATCGCCGGATCGTCACGGCCGGTTACGGCATCCTGCAACCTCGCGTCGGCGTCAGCGTCTCCTCGGCCTCACGATCCCGGCTGGCGGCCATCTACTCCGGCGAGACCGGCTTCGACATCTACACGCGTGCGGTCTCGGACGTGTACCAGGATCTTTTTGGCGAAGGCATCTTTACGGGCAAGGGAATCTATGACGTCAGCGTCCTGCACCAGGTGCTGGAGCGGCGCTTCCCACGCGACTCCCTGCTCTCGCATGACCTGATTGAAGGGGCGTATGTGCGAGCCGGGTTGGTCACCGATATTGAGATTGTCGATGACTATCCATCGCAGTACAAAGCTCACACACGGCGTAAGCACCGGTGGATTCGCGGCGATTGGCAGATTATGCGGTGGCTCTTCTCCTCTGTGCCCGACGAGTCCGGGCACCTCGTCAACAACCCCATCAGCCTCATCTCGAAGTGGAAGATCTTTGATAATCTTCGTCGCAGCCTGCTGGAGCCGGTAACTTTTCTTGTCCTGATTCTTGGCTGGTTTTCTTTTCCGGGAAGCCCGCTTTACTGGACGATCATCACTGTTACGCTTCTGCTCTTGCCCGCGCTGGTCCAGTTTGCCTTCGATCTCGTCGGGGCGTTCGTCAGCTTCAGTCTCACTTCCGTGCGGGAGGCGGTTACGACCTTCTGGGGCTCGTTTGCGTTCTCATTCATCAACCTAACGTTCCTGGCCCATCACACGTTGCTGGCATTGGATGCCATCGTGCGCGTATTGAACCGTAGCCTGTTCTCTGGCCGACATCTGCTTC
>JAYVDT010000229.1:0-1646 GCA_043749265.1 Rhodanobacteraceae bacterium
ATGAGCGCTGAATGATTCAAACTCAGGATAAGATCGCCGTCCTCGGCGCAGGGACCATGGGCAACGGAATCGCCCATGTATTGGCCCGCGCCGGCCACCAAGTCTTGCTGGCCGATATCTCCCAGACTGCTCTCGACAAGGCACTTGAAACCATCCGCAAGAATCTCGCACGCGAGGTCTCGAAAGCCAGACTCACCGCGGAGGAAGCCCAGGCAGCCGAGTCACGGATCACACTCACCACCAGCCTCGATTCGCTGGCCGGTTGCGCCCTCGCCGTCGAAGCCGCAACCGAGCGCTTCGAGATCAAGGCTGAGCTCTTCCGCAAGCTGGATAGCATCCTGCCGGCGGAATCTATCCTTGCTTCCAACACCAGCAGCATCTCGATTACGAAGCTGGCCGCGCTGACAAAGCGCCCCGCGCAGGTCATCGGCATGCATTTCTTTAATCCCGTGCCGGTCATGAAGCTGGTCGAAGTCATCCGTGGCCTGCAAACCTCGCAGGCGACCTTTGACACCATCCAAAGCCTCTCGAGCGCCATCGGCAAGATCCCCGTAGAGGTCAACGACGCCGCCGGATTCGTCTCCAACCGTGTCCTCATGCCGCTGATCAATGAAGCTATCTACGCCGTCATGGAAGGTGTAGCCACAGCGGAAGCCATCGACACGATCTTCCGCGAGGGCATGGCCCACCCCATGGGACCGCTCACGCTTGCGGACTTCATCGGCCTGGACGTGTGTTTGGACATCATGCGCGTGCTCGTGGATGGCCTCGGCGATCCCAAGTATCGCCCCTGCCCACTCCTTATCCGCATGGTAGATGCCGGATGGCTGGGACGAAAGACAGGCCGCGGGTTCTACCCCTACTAAAACTTCCCTGCGATAATCTTCACAAAGGAATTCCCATGCCCCAAGAGCTTTACTTTGAAGACTTTCATATCGGCCAGAGCTTTCATTCAGCAGGCAGCATCAAGGTCTCGGCAGAAGAAATCAAAGAATTCGGCCAGAAGTACGACCCCCAGCCCTTCCACCTCGATGAGGCCGCCGGCGAAGGAAGCTTCTTCAAGGGTCTCGCCGCATCCGGTTGGCTCACCGCCGCCATCGTCATGCGCCTCCGTGTCGAATCCATCAAGGTCTTCGGCGGCATGATCGGTGCCGGCGTCGAAGAGATGCGCTGGACCGAGCCGGTTCGTCCCGGCGACACCCTTCGAACCGAAATCGAAGTCGTGGGTGTGCGCAAATCCACCTCGCGCAAGAACTACGGCATCGTCCGCACCACCACCCTTGCTTACAACCAGCGCGACGAAGTCGTACTGCGCAGCACCGTCAATTTTCTGGCTCCCGTCCGGAGCATGAAATAGCCATGCCGATGCCTACCGAGGAACTGGCCCTGCTCAAGCAGTCCGAAGACCGGATCCTCGCCGTCGAACTCGTCACCGGCGAGCAGTTCTTCGCCGAAATCGTCATGGTCGTGGACGAAGCTCCCACACCCGACGTCTTCCTCCTGCGCGTCCTCCGCGAGCCCGACGGCGCCTTCACGGCCACCTCTACGACAGGAGAATCGCACCTGCTAGCAGAGATTGCCCGCGTAGTCCAAATCCCCGGCGTGGATTACGAATAACGCGCAAGAATAACCGAGGGTTTCTCCAC
>JAYVDT010000230.1:0-1645 GCA_043749265.1 Rhodanobacteraceae bacterium
ACCGCCGAGCAAATGCCGACGCTTCGTCTGCAATCGCTTCTCTCCCGGTCTGGTGCTATCTTCTACGAAACTCAACTTGCCCCAGCCCTTTTGCTCCGCGGCAATCTTAAAGAAGTTGCGCTGGACCTTCAGCGCCACTCCGGCGAACGCATCCTGACCCTGGTCAACGCCAGGGTCAAGCGTTCTCCCACCGGTGTGCCCGAAGCCATCTACCTGGCGTTCTTCGAGGCCACCGAACGCCGCCAGTACGAACAGGAATTGCTCCGCGCACGCAATCTCTCAGAGCAGATAGCAGAAGTCGTCCGCCACTCTTCCGACGCCATCATTACCGTCACCCCGGAAGGAATGGTCGGCAGTTGGAATCATGGCGCAGTCCAGATGTTTGGCATCTCTGCCGAGGAAGCCGGCGGCAAGAGCTTTGTGTCTCTCTTCATGTCACCGCAACGCCAGGCGGAGATTGGCGAGGCGATGCTCTTCCTTCACCGCGGCAAGGAGGTCAAGCTCGAAACCATCGCCCACCGCAAGGACGGCACCGAGATCTACATCTCCATCGCCCTGACTCCGCACATGGAGGCTCCCGGAACGCTCGTGGCCTACTCCGCCATCATCCGCGACGTATCTTCTCGGAAGCGCGCAGAGCTGGCTCTGATCCAAAGCGAGAAGCTGGCCTCGGTCGGTCGCCTCGCCAGTTCCATCGCGCATGAAATTAACAACCCGCTGGAATCCGTGACCAATCTTCTCTATATCCTCAACCACGAGGTGGATACGCCGCAGCTCAAAGTCCTCGTCCATACCGCCCAGGAAGAGCTTGCACGCGTCTCGCAGATCGCAACTCACACACTTCGCTTCTACCGTCAGAGCAGCAACCGGACGGAAGTCGATCTGGATTTTCTCCTGACCTCGGTCGTCGCCCTGTACCGCGGGCGCCTGCAAAACTCCTCCATTGAGGCGCGCATCGACGGTCGCGACAGGCCGCGTCTGATGTGCCACGAAGGTGAATTGCGCCAGATTCTGCTAAACCTCGTGGCCAATGCATTTGACGCCATGCGAACCGGCGGTATCCTCACGCTGCGTCACCGCGAAGCCATCCTGTGGGGTACCAGACGCAAAGGCGTGCGCATCACAGTCGCCGATACCGGCACCGGGATGGACAGCGAGATAATGAAGCGTATCTTTGAGCCCTTCTTCACCACCAAAGGCATCGGAGGAACCGGACTCGGCCTTTGGGTCACACAAGACCTTATCGAGAAAAATGGCGGCGTCATCTCCATAAAAAGCACCATAAACGGTTCGCAGACCGGCACGGTCTTCTCTATCTGGTTCCCACATAAGACTGAGGCCTAGGGCCAAACCTCTAACCCGCTACACTAGCAGCAGTCGTTTGCCTGTTCCCCCCCAATCCCTTGGATTTATGAAACCTAGTTGTATGGAACCCGCCGAGTCACCGCGGGGCTAGAGGCCACCTTGAAGATCGTTCTCGCAGAGAAAGTCTCCCCCGCAACCCTCGCCATCCTCAACGCTGAGCCCGGCTGGACCTGCATCACCGCAGACAAAATCAAGTCTCTCCCTGAAGAGCTTGCCAACGCCGACGCCCTCATCGTCCGCTCTGCCGTCCAGGCCGATGCCGCCCTCCTCGAGCACGCGC
>JAYVDT010000231.1:0-1645 GCA_043749265.1 Rhodanobacteraceae bacterium
CGCCGTGCATTCATAAGAGAAGTCCCTGCTGAAGTCGATTGAAGACAAGGAGATTGATCCATCGTCTGTGATCTTGCACAGCGTCGCATTGAGCAGGTATCGGCGATATTCAAGATGTGGCGCGACCAGCAGGACGGGATGACGAAAAACATGATCGTCCCATGGCGGGACGTCATTACGGCTTGACGTATCAGCATGCGAAGAAAATCACGGCGCAACCACAATAAAAACAAAAGAGGCCAGAGTAGAGGCTGCTTGGCCGGCTTTTACCCAGCCTTTTTTTTCCCTTGCGTATACTTCGGAGATTCCGAGGTGAAGGCTGATGGACGAGTTGAATCCGCAAGGGATTCGTGTGGCGGGCATCAAGATGGTGCCGGTGATGGATGGCAAATATAAAGTCTGGACCAAGAAAATGGGGAGCGGGCCGATGAAGCTGCTGACGCTGCACGGCGGACCGGGATTCCCGCACCAGTATCTGGAGGCGCTCGAGTCGTTTCTGCCCGAAGCCGGCATCGAGATGTACTACTACGACCAGCTTGGGACGGGGAACTCGGATGTGCCGGACGATACGTCGCTTTGGACGATTCCGCGGTACGTCGAAGAAGTCGAAGAGGTCCGGCGTGGGTTGGGGCTTGAAAACTTTGTACTGTATGGACAGAGCTGGGGTGGGATGCTGTCGATTGAATACGCGCTGAGGTACCAGCAGCATCTGCGCGGGCTCGTGATCTCGAACATGACTGCCAGCATCAAGTCCTATCTGCGCCGGCTGGAAGAGTTGAAGGACCTGTTGACGCCGCAGTCCAGGTCCAGCCTTGACGCCCTGGAAGCTGCTCAAGATTACGACGCGCCGGAGTATGAGCGAATCATGATGGAGGAACTCTACCCGCAGGTCATCTGCCGGACCAGGCCGTGGCCAGAGCCGGTGACGCGTGCGTTTCGGGATGCCAATTTGAAGATCTACAACGAGATGCAGGGTAAGAGCGAGTTCGTCGTGACCGGCAACTTCAAGAATTGGGATCGTTGGGACGATCTACACAAGATCAATGTACGCACGCTGACAATTGGTGCCGCCCACGACACCATGGACCCCGAAGACATGAAGAAGATGGCCGCCTTGATACCCCTGGGAGAGTCGCTCATCTGCCCAAACGGGAGCCATTTAGCTATGTGGGACGACCAGGCTGTGTACTTTGCGGGGTTGCTGGCCTTCCTCAGGAGCCTTTAGAGACAGGCGGATCTGCCCGTTTGCGCGGCGTATGGTCGTAAGCGTCGGAGTCGACCTGGGCCGGCGTGTAAGCAGTTTCACGTTTCCACAGATGACGGAAGAGGGCTTCGGCCTCAAGAGCTTCCGGGTCTCGTTCGTTGTAGACCCGATGCCCCTGACCGAGTGTTTCCGAAGCGACATTGAGCATGTGCAAACGGGACGGGATACGGACAGCCCCAGCGCCAAAGTAGCGGAAGTCGCGGCAAAGCAGGATTCTACCGTTCTTGTAGAAGGGGTAGCGGCCGAGATCTTTCAGGATGTGGGCCTCGTCGCGGTGCAGGTTAGTTCGGCCGGTGTGGGCGACTGTGCCGTTGTGTTGATGGAACTCGTAGATGCAGTCCGGGCGATAAGTAAACTGGCTTTCGGCTGCGAAGTAGTCCC
>JAYVDT010000232.1:0-1645 GCA_043749265.1 Rhodanobacteraceae bacterium
GCCAATCAAAATCAGCACCGTTGGAAGGGGAATAAAAATGTCCTTGGGAATCTTGAATAACATCGCTGCGATCTATGCGCAGAACAATCTCAACCAGACGCAAAACAGCCTGCAGAAAACGTTGACGCAACTGTCCTCGGGAACCCGCATCAATAGTGGTGCCGACGATGCTGCCGGCCTGGCAGTTGCCGATGGTCTGCATGCTAACGTCGCTGCACTTACACAGTCTTCGCAGAACGCAAGCGACGGCATTGGCCTGTTGCAGACCGCAGACGGCGCCCTCTCACAGGTCACCAACCTTCTCAACCGCGCGGTGACGCTTGCAACCCAGGCCGCCAACGGAACGCTTAACTCCAACCAGGTCAGCTCCGCCAACCAGGAGTACCAGAACATCCTCTCCGAAGTCGGCAGAATTGGATCCACGACAAACTTCAACGGAAACTCGGTCTTCACGGCAACCGCAAAGTCGGTGTTTGTCAGTGATGGTACAAGTTCCGGCTCTAACACTTACAGTGAGGTCGTCGGCAACCTGTCCGCTTCAAACGTCGGAGTCTCCGCGCCCGCCGGCGTAACGACCGCGATAACCGCCTCGGCGGCTTCGACGTCTACGGCATCTACTGGATCTTCGGTCAAGTTTTCTGCTCTCGGCAGTGGCGACACAATCTCCGGAACGTTAAGTGTAAGCGTCGCCGGTGGCACGGCAACCACCTCCACCATTGCTGCCGGCACCACGCTTGCGGCTGCGGTCACACAGTTGAACGCGCAGTACAGTGGAGGCGGTTCGGGCCTCGTCGCAAGTGCAGGTGCTGGTGCAGACGCAGGGAAACTCATCATCACCGGCCCCGCTGACACTGGTACGGCGGGCACGAACGTGCTTAGCACAACGGGCTCCGCGCTGTCTCAGACGACGGCCCCCGGCACAACCGCGGGCGCAGGCGTGGACTTCTCATCCACTGCAGCCGTCAACGTTTCGTCGCTCACCTCAGCCTCCGCACAGACAGTATTGACCAGCGTCACCACCGCAATTGGCAACGTTGCCTACCAGCGCGGCATCATCGGTGCCAACGTCAACCAACTCCAGGCCGCGTCCAATGTTGCGTCTTCGGAGTCCACCAACCTGACCTCGGCCGAAAGCAATATTCGTGCGACAAATTACGGCCAGGCCACCAGTGATCTTGCGAAATACAAGGTGCTGAGCGAAACCGGTATCAGTGCCTTGGCGCAGGCCAACAGCGTGCAGCAGGAAGTATTGAAGCTCCTGCAATAGTCCGGATGCAACAACTTGGGGGGCGGGCTCCTGACAGGGCTCGTCCCTTTCTTCGCAATCTCTAATCATGGCCGGCGATCAAATGGCCTTGCGCGTGCATCATCCCGGCTGGGAGTAAAACTCAATGGCGACAGTTGGACTCAGTTTTGGATCGGCCGCCAGCGGAACAGGTTTCGACGTTTCGTCCACCGTCTCTTCGCTTATCGCCATCGCGTCTGCCGTGGAAACCCCGTGGAAGGCGCAGATCGCAACGCTGCAGGCTCAAGATGCCGCGCTCAGTAGTCTTGGCACAAACCTCTCAGCGCTCTCAACCGCAGTTGGTTCGCTTACAAACTTCGACGGCGTTCTGTCCGCGAAGCAGGGCTCCAGCAGCAATTC
>JAYVDT010000233.1:0-5752 GCA_043749265.1 Rhodanobacteraceae bacterium
CAGAAGATGATCCTCAACATGATCACCACCGGAGCCATGACCCGTCTCGGCTATGTGTATGACAACCACATGGTCAACGTGCACATGAAGAACGCCAAGCTCGTCGAGCGCGGCATCCGCGTCCTCATGCAGCTTTGCGAGATCGACCGCGACATCGCTATCCGGACCATCAAATCCGCAGGCAAGTCGATCCCCATCGCCGTAGTGATGCTTAAAGCCAACGTCGACAAAATGGAGGCCGTCCGTCGCCTCGCAAAGTCCGACGGCAACGTTCGCCTCGCCATCGACGACTCCCGCCTCGAACTTTAGCTCACCGCGGCTCTCCAAACGGCCAAATGTCCTCACGAAAGGCCTCTGCCCAATCCGGCAGTGGCCTTTTTTTTCCGCGTATCCACCGTCCCACTTCCCTTCCCGTCGCCACGTCCACCAGCACACAGGCGGGCGCCAGGTTTCCGTGCACAGTATCGGTGAAGTAAGCGACCTGCGCCCCACCGTTCCGGAACTGCCAGCGGCCGATGTCCATGCCATTCCCGACTCGCCGCAGGACATGGCCGTCGCGCCACAGCACCAGCGTCAGCGGGATGGGGTAGCTCGTGCAGCAGTTGGGAAACTCTGCAAGCCAGCCAGCCGTGCGACCGTCAACGGCAATCAGCGGTGTATCGAAACTTACCTGCCCCGTCTCGTTGGGCACAATCCATTCCCGCCCAGACCGTTCCACGACGTGAGCCCGGCCCTCGCTATCGGCGGATACAGTCATCACGCGGTGCTGTTGCCCTTGACTCTGCGCTGCGCAAAAGATCCGGCTGCCACTGATCATCATCAGAAGGAACGTCGCTGCTATCTTTCGTCCTCGCCACATGGTGCAATTAGCGTAGCACCTTGGCCATCTTCCGCTCGTGCTTTTTCAGGTAACGGATCGCCAGCACCGCATGCAGGAACTTCAAGCCGGAACCGACGAAAAAAGACCGTGCACGAGCGGCACCACGCCGCGGTCCCCCCCAAGTAACAGTTCGCCGCCATGAAGGCAAAGCACCACAAGCACGGCGAGCACGCCCCACCACCTGAAGCCGAGACCTGGTTGCCGAGGCCGCCACCTAGTATCAACTTCGCCACCAATACTCACAGCCATCGTCCGTAAACTAGGAAGATGGACAAGTTTGTAGTACGCGGCGGCAATCCCCTTCTCGGCACAATCAAAGTTTCCGGAGCCAAAAACTCCGCCCTTCCCTGCATGGCCGCCGCCATCCTCACTGAAGACGAAATCATCCTGGAAAACATCCCCCAGGTTCAGGACATCGAGACCGAGCGCAAGCTCCTAGTCTCCATGGGCGCAGAAGTCCAACTCGGCTACGGCCGCGCCCAGCACCGCACCCACATCAAATGCGCAGTCCTGTCAGACCCCGTCGCCAAGTACGAGATCGTCAAAACCATGCGCGCGAGTTCCCTCGTGCTCGGCCCGCTCGTCGCCCGCACCGGCATCGCACGCGTCGCCGTCCCCGGCGGATGCGCCATCGGCGGCCGCCCCATCGACCTCCACCTCAAGGCGCTCGAAGCCATGGGCGCCACTATTACCCAGGACCACGGCTACCTCGAAGCCAAAACCAATCGTCTCCACGGCGCGCACATCGTCTTCGACAAGATCACCGTCACCGGCACGGAGGACATCCTCATGGCCGCCACCCTCGCCGAGGGCGAAACCATCCTCGAAAACTGTGCCCGCGAGCCTGAAGTGACCGACCTCGCCGCTCTCCTCCAGGCCATGGGCGCCAGGATCGAAGGCGCAGGCACCTCCACCATCAGGATTCAGGGCGTCAGCAAGCTTCACGGGGCACGCCACCGCATCAATCCCGATCGCATAGAAGCTGGCACCTTCCTCCTCGCCGGCGCCATCACCGGCGGCGACCTCAATGTCGACTGCTGCGACCCCACCCACCTCGGCTCCCTCATCTCCAAGCTCGAGCAGTGCGGCGTCCGCATCGATGTAGGCAAGGACAACATCCGCGTCCGGTCGGGCGGCCATCTCAGAGCCGCCGACATTTCCACCGAAGAGTATCCGGGCTTCCCCACCGACATGCAGGCCCAGTTCATGGCGCTTGCTACCCAGGCCGAGGGCACCTCCACAATCACTGAGAACATCTTCGAAAACCGCTTCATGCACGTACAGGAACTCAATCGCATGGGCGCAAACATCACCGTGCAGGGCCGTACCGCAACCGTCCGCGGCAACACCCCGCTCCAGTCGGCCGCTGTCATGTGCTCGGACCTCCGCGCCTCTGCCTCCCTTGTCCTTGCCGCCCTCGTCGCCGACGGCGAAACCATCCTCGACCGCGTCTACCACATGGACCGCGGCTACGAGCGCATCGAAGAGAAGCTCCGCGGTGTAGGCGCCCAGATCCGCCGCATGGGCGACGTCTTCGGCAAACGCTAACCAGTCCACAAATCCGGGTGCCCCAGGTCTCGCTCTTGAGACCTGGATTCCAACTCCCGCGATCGACTCCCTCATTCAGCCGATCACCGAATCAGCACCCCCGCACTTCGACATCATCACCACCCGCGAAGCCAACCTCCACCGCAGCCTCACCTCTGCCCAGCTCTTGATGATCGCCATCGGCGGCACGGTCCGCACCGGACTCTTCCTTGGCTCATCCTTCGCCCTCGCCACCGAGGTCTCAGCCGTAGCATCTACATGCGCTACTGGGTCCCCACCTTCCCTGGACCTGGATTCTCGGCTTTACCCTCATCCTCGTCGCCGTCACCGCCACCAACGTCCGCCTCTTCGGCTCAGTCGAATACGTCTTCTTCGCCATCAAAATTACCGCTATCCTAGTCTTCCTGCTCTTTGGCAGCAAGGAACCCCCAGCAAGCCATTACCCGAGTCTTCCGCGCCCTCGCCCACACCCCGCCGCGCCTAAACCCCGCTTGCCGAGTATGCCAACAACTGGGCCACTCGAGGCTTCGCCGGCGGCTATGGCGATCTGAGCGGTTATAAGCCGAAGCTCGTCACCGATGGCCTCACCATGCGCCGGAGAAGCCGTTGGGGGAAGAGGCCGCCGCTCAAGACGTAGTTGTGGAAGCCGATGGAGGGTGAATGCTTCCGCTCCCCGATCCCGGCCTCCTGAATAATTATGGCGACCTCCACGCACCCGCAGCCCCCAGTGTTTCTGTCCATCCGTTTTGGCCGGCGGGACAGCTAATCTTGGTCTACGCTTCGCCACACAACAATCTTGCGCCTGTCCCTTCCGCGCCGCCAACTACCCTTGCCGACCTACGAATAAGCTTTGAAAAGCGAAGAAATAAGAAGTTTGTATACCAAGTCCCGATCCCAGTCAGATCAGACAGACACCGATCCGACCTTAGTCTTACTCATTCGAAGCCTTGAGAACTTACTCAGCAAGTGGGAGAAGCATGCCGAAGCTCGCAACTAAAACCAAGACCTTTGCAGACCTCATCCAGCCTCACCATCCCACGGATAAAGAAATAAGTTCCCGCCGTTGGATCTACGTCCCTTACGACCGATATACCGATCGAACCGGCCCCCTCACCGAGCAGCGCCCCGAAAAGACCGGCATCGTCATCGTCGAATCCATCGCCAGAGGCCTGCGCCGCCCGTACCACAAGAAGAAACTTGTCGTCCTCATCAGCAACATGCGCCACTTCGCATTGGAACAAGCTGCAAAAGGCGTCAAGGTTCTCTACCATCTCTCGCCCGACAACCACGGACAAGCTCTTCTGCACCTCCAGCAGGCCCACAACCTACCCATCCTGACGGTGATGTCCCCCGCCGAGCGCGAACTCCGTCTCGAGTTGGCGCAGGCCCAGCAGGACGGCCTCAAGCTGGAAATCGTCGACGACACCACCTGGACCAGCACGACCGAGGACTTCACCGACACCTTCGGCCCTTACAAGCACGGCAAGTCCTACGTTATGGACCGCTTCTACCGCCGCATGCGCCAGAAAACCAACGTCCTGATGCAGAACGCCAAGCCCATCGGCGGCCAGTACTCCTATGACGCGGACAACCGCAAGCCCTACAAGGGCCAGGTCCCAATCCCTGTTCCTCCAACCTTTCCGCCGGACGCCATCACCCTGGAGGTTATCGCCTTCGTTGAGAAGACTTACGGCCACCACTTCGGCACCATGGACGGCTTTGACCTCCCCTGCACCCAGACGGATTGCGATGCCATGTGGCAGTTTGCCCTGGCGGAATTACTCCCCACGTTCGGTCCCTATGAAGACGCTATGCGCGATGACGAGTTGCAGCTCTTCCATAGCAAGACTTCCGTCATCCTGAATCTTGGCCGCATTCTTCCAATCGACCTGATTCGTGACGTAGAGAAAGCCGCCGACGCCGGCACTATCCCCCTCGCCAGCGCGGAAGGATTCATCCGCCAACTCCTCGGCTGGCGCGAATTCATGCGCCACCTGCACGAGCAGACTGACGGCTACCGTCTCCTGCGCGGCCATATTCCAGACGAAGTCCGCCGACCAGTCACAAAATCGAGTGCTGCGAGCCGTGCTACGGATGCCTCGACGGACGCCGCTACCCCTTCAGCCCTAGGAGCATCACTGCCCCTGCCCGCTGCTTACTGGGGCGTCCCCTCAGGCCTGCACTGCCTGGATACGGTCGCCAAACAAGTCGTGCAGGAGGGCTGGAGCCACCACATTCTGAGACTCATGGTTCTCTCAAACCTCGCCACGCTCTGCGGTTTCTCGCCCCGAGAACTTACTGACTGGTTCTGGTTCGCGTACGTCGACGCCTATGACTGGGTCATTGAAACCAACGTTTTGGGAATGGCCACCTATGCAGACGGCGGTTTGACAGCCACTAAGCCCTACGTCTCCGGAGCCGCGTACATCAATCGCATGTCGAACTACTGCGGGCACTGCCAGTATGATCCCAAAAAATCGACCGGCCCTGGCTCCTGCCCATTTACCTCGCTGTACTGGACTTTTCTAGAGCGCAATGAAAACGTACTCGGTAAAAACTTTCGCCTTCAGATGCCATACAACACATTGCACAAGAAGAAACCCGAGGAACTCGTTCAACTACGCGCCCGGGCCGAAGAGGCCATCACGCATCTGCAATCGTTCAAGCGCCCGGAGTACTGAGCCTCTCCGGGCGGTTGAACTATTTTTTCGCGCCGGCAAACGGGTTCGAGGCAACGGGAACGCCATCCAGCCCGGCCTGGAATACAATCAGGTTTTTCAACGTCTCATAGGGAATGGTCGTCAACGGAAGCAGACGACCGTTGATCGCCAGCATCGGAGTCTGATCGATACCAAGATCCGTCGCTAGCTTCGTAGATGCGTCAACCAGTTCCTTGGCCGCCGGCGAAGAAGCGCAAACAGCCATCGCCTCCGGGTCCATCCCTGCTTTGGTCGCAGCGTTCTTTAGCGTCTGCTCACCGTCATCCTGCGTCAGCGCGCCCTGCGTGTCGTAGACGGCCTGGGAGTAGGTGAAAAAGGCATCGCTATTCTTCTGTGCGATACATGCCCCGAACGCAGCCGCACGGAATGCCAACGGATGAATCTCTACCAGTGGAAAATTCTCGTAGACGATACGGGCCTTGGGGAATTCTGCCGCCAGCTTGGTCATAATGGCCTGTGCATCCTTGCAATGCGGGCACTGCAGGTCTGCAAACTCGACGAAGAGTAAATCTTTCGATGTTGCGCCGTGCGACGGGCCATCGGCGCGAGCCTTCAGGATGGCGCGGTTTTCGGCAAACGGATCTGCTCCAAAATTCTGCACGCC
>JAYVDT010000234.1:0-1641 GCA_043749265.1 Rhodanobacteraceae bacterium
CATCGAGGCGGAGCGCGACCATCTCCGCGTCGGGGATCATTTCGTTCGCATCCTCACCATGAAGGAGGCCATTGCAGAGACTCGGCCCCTGGTCCTTGACCGGCTTTTCAAGATCGAGGGCAACTTCTACGTCGTCACCGAGTGGACTCCGCTTTCGATGGCGAAGGCTCGCAAAGAAGTGGACAAGCGCCGCCGCCACTTCAACATGAGCAAATCCGGTTTCGTCTCGCAAATCGGGAGTTCCCCGGCGAAGACGAACCAGCGTGACGTGCTGATTGACGAGTCGAAGCAGGCCGACATCGAAAACCTTGGTGAGTGCCTACGGGCGCTAGGCGACGGCCAGACCCTAGGCGACTTCTCTCTTACGGTCGTGCTGTACAGCACTGACCTCCAGACGATCAATAAGGAGACGGGGGAATTTACCGGCGTCTTCACAAACGCCGACGGTGCTCTCTTCACCGAAACCTACAACCAGCTCAACGCGCTGTTTGCGGCGGTTCCTGGCCACTACGCTCAGAACCTCCGCAAGATGTTCCTGCTCAACTCCAACTACGCCGACCTATCGTTTCTCTTCACCATCCACCCCGGCGAAAAGACGAACCCGCACCTTCGTTCGGAGTACCTTGCGGTGCTTGAAACAGACAACGCCACGCCTTACTACCTTAACCTGCACAACGGCGAGGTAGCGCACACACTCATCCTCGGAATGACGGGGAGTGGCAAAAGTTTTCTATGCAATTTCCTGCTCACGAACGCCCAGAAATATCGGCCACAGACCTACATCTTTGACATCGGCGGCTCGTTCCAGTCGCTTACCGAGATCTTCGGAGGAACGTACTTGAACGTCGGCCAGGAGAGCCGGGACTTCACCATCAACCCGTTCAGTCTGCCGGAGAGCAAGGAGAACCTGCAATTTCTTTTCTCATTCTTCCGTGTGCTCATTGAGGGCAACGACAAGCGTTACCGTCTCGACTTCAAAGAGGAGCGCAAGTTGTGGGAGGCCATCGAGCGGATGTACGTCGTCGCGCCGGAGCAGCGGACGCTATCGACGTTCAGCCAGATCATCGGGGAGCTGAAAGAGCGGTTGCACCGTTGGACCAAAGAGGGGCAGTACGGATTCCTCTTCGACAACGTAGAGGACACGCTCAGTTTCTCCAAGTTTCAGACATTTAACTTCGCTGGCTGGGGTGATGCGCCAGAGGTGTTGCAGCCGTTGCTCTTCTATGTCCTCCACCGGGCCAGCAACGAGATTGCCAACCCTGCGAAGCTGGCGACCTTCAAGACGTTCCTGTTGGACGAGGCATGGCTCTTTATCAAGAACGAGACCATCCGCTCTTACATCGTGGCTGCTCAGAAGACGTGGCGGAAGCACAACGCGGCGATGATTCTTGCCACGCAGTCCATCAAGGAGCTTGAGGAATCGGGGATGCTGGCGATTATCGCCGAGAGCTGCCCGACCAAGATTTTCCTCGCCAATCCCGAGATGAACCGCCAGGTCTACCGCGAAGCATTCCATCTCAACGACACCGAAATTGATATCATCGCCGACCTAATCCCACCCGGCGAGATGCTGATTCGCAAGGCGCAGTCCAGCAAGAAGGTTCGGCTCAACGTCGATTCCGTCTCGTACTGGATTGCCAC
>JAYVDT010000235.1:0-1640 GCA_043749265.1 Rhodanobacteraceae bacterium
GTTGTCGAAGCTGGGATTGAAGTTAGTTTGTGCATTGAAACCTTCCACACCTGCAGCGCCAGAGCTGCCAGCAGCTTGCAGCGCCGAAGGCTGGAAAACCAGACCATAACCGCCACGAATTGCAAGTTTAGAAGACGCACTAAAGGCAAAGCCGAAACGAGGAGCGAAATCTTTTTTCTGCGTGTTTGTCTGCTGCCGTCCGTATTTGGAATTGGACGAACCCGCAAGAACCATCTGCCCACGTAGATTGCCGCAGTTTGGGCAGCTAACGCCGGTAGCCGGCACGACGCTTGCAAGAGCGCTCGTCAACGTCGGGTCCCAGTAGGACAACTGGTTGTGGTTTTCTGTGCGTGGCAGTTCTATGTCATAGCGCACGCCATAGTTCAGGGTCAGGTCCTTGGTTACTTTCCAGTCGTCCTGGAGGTAACCCGCTAGATAATATGAGGTCTGATTGGTGTGCGGGTCGACGGTGATATTGCCACCCGACGGCAGACCCAGCAGGAAAGATGCAATAGCGTTACCGCTGCCGTCATTGCCGTTGTTTGGGTCCTTGCGCGTCCAACTCTGGTCCGAGTAATAGTTGCCTGACGGATAGGTGTACTGGTAAAAGTCCAGATTCAGCAGACGGAACTCGCCGCCGACCTTGATGGTGTGGCCACCGATGATTTTGTCCAGGCTGGCATTTACGTCTTGCGCCAGGGGGTTTTCCTGCAAAGGAATATAGCCCTGTGCCCCGATATCGGAGTAGCCTTGGCCGAAGCCAAAGTGTGGAAAGAGTCGAACGTTTTGGTCGGCCTGCGTATTAGTCGAAGCAGGAAGACCGAGCGTAGTAGCGTCGAAACCCTGACCGAACGCCGTACGGACCGATGTGGACTTCGATAAGCCGTAGCGGAACTCGCCGATGAGCGTTGGGGAGAAGGTTACGACGTTGTTAAAGGAAAGACTGTAAGCGGTGCTTTTGTCTGGGCCGTTGTAGCCGCCGGTTGTCGCAGCATTTCCAAAGTCGGAAAGCGGAATCGAAGTGCCTGCGAAGTGTGAGAAGCGGATGAACGAGTGCCACTTTTGGCCGAACTGCTGATCCAGGCGCGTATCAAAGTGGTAGTAGTCGTTAGTTGAGGTACCCGCTACGCTTACCGCCGTTATGTCGCCCGTGCCGGACGTGGTCGGATAGTACGAGAGCACCTTCTGCGCTATCTTCGACGCTGCAGTATTCAGTAATTGCGCTGGGATCTGGTTTCCTGGGAACGCTGTGCGGATATAGCCGCCATTGCCGTCAGGCTGGACGGAATAAGGATCGTAGATTGGCTTGCCGTAGCTGGAGAAGTCGCCCTTGAGATAAGCCGGATTAGGTACATTGAGGCCACTGGAGCCGGCAACCGCCTGACGGGAATCTTCGAAGTCGCCGAAAAAGAACGTCTTGTCCTTGCGGATGGGACCGCCAAAGGTGCCTCCGGTCTGGTAGCGATGGCCGTCTGGCTTTTTGGATCCGCGGGTACCAAAGGCCTGTGCGTTGAGGACTGAAGGCTCTGCGAATTCAAAGACGCTGCCGTGGAATTGGTTGGAGCCGCCCTTAGTCACGAGCGAAATGATGCCACCGGAAAAGCGGCCGTACTGTGCCTCAAGTACGCTGGATTGCACAT
>JAYVDT010000236.1:0-5731 GCA_043749265.1 Rhodanobacteraceae bacterium
ACGCTGGCACAACCCAGGGTGTGGCCGCTCTTTTTGCTGGCTCAGGTGGGAGTGTTTGTGATGATTGCGACGCGCTTCTGGCAGCGTGCGGCGGAGACAATTCTGATCTTCGACAACCCCCTTGCTCTCCCCGCAGTCCAACAGGAAATGGAGCCTTTGGAACCGTCAGTGCCGAACGTAACGACCGAAATTCCGGATACCGAAACGAGGCACTTTGCGAGCGATGCTCAATCGGATCCAGAACCGGCGGCACCTTCTCTGCCTGGACCCGACCCGGGTGTTTTCCATCATGAGCCACCCTCCGCGCCGATGCCAAGGGACGACAATAAATGAATAGATTGAAGAGCTTAGACTATAGTTCAGGGGTATGAATCTATTTATTCTTCGTCACGCAAGCGCGGGCGTCCGTAGGATTAACCCGCTGCTTGACCTGAAGCGGCCACTGGATAAAGAGGGCAAACAGCATTGCATTCGCCTTGCCTACGTTTTAAATGCCTTGCAGACGACATTCGATCTGGTTATTTCCAGTCCATTGAAGCGTTCCCTACAGACAGCTCAACTGGTAGCCACTGAGACCGGATACGAAGCACAGATCCTGCACTCAACCGCGCTGGCGCCGGAAGCCATATTTTTGGATTTCCAGCGTATGTTGCAGCAGCTGAACGATCGGGAAAATGTGCTCGTAGTAGGCCATAATCCCAATCTTCAGATGTTTCTGGGCTCGCTGCTGCTGGCACCTTCGCTCGAATCAACCCGTGCAATCATCCCAGAGATCCGGCTGCGGAAGGGTACGCTAGCGCGACTGTCGATGCCGCGCGGGCCTGCGACGCTGCACGGCCTGTTGGACCCGAGGACGGTCAAGGCGCTCTATGCGACCTCGACGAAGAGTTCGCGACGGAAGACCTCGCGGAAGTAGGAAGCCTCCTTTTTAACAGCCCAGGCCTCCAATGCTGCACCGCCACGACCGGGAATAATCTCAAGAACGACGCGCTTGGGGTATACGACCGTCTGGAGGCCGACAATGGCGCTGGCACGATCCTGGTTGAGTGCAACCGCCAGTCGCAGCAGGACGACGGCCAGGGTAACAGGGCGATGGACTTCCAGTGGCAATACTCGCAGCAGCCGATCCATGGCGTCCGGGCGGCTCTTACCCAAGTACCGCGCAATAGCGGCGACGATCATGCGCTGCTCTGGCGAGAAGCCGAAGATTTCCGAGTTAGCGATGATGTACTGCGTGTGACGGTGGTGGCCCTGGTGGTTCATGAACTTGCCGACTTCCTGCATCATGGCGGCGGCCTCGACCCACAGACGATACTCCTTGGGGAGTTCATGGACCTTTTGCAGCTCGTCGAAGAGTTGGACGGCGTGCGCACGGACAGGCTCGGCCTTGCGGATGTCGATGTTGTAACGATTGCAGACCTCAAGCACGCCAGCCCAGCGCTCACTTTCGATCTTCTGGTGGACTTCCGCGCGCAGATCGACCTCGCCCAGCATCTGCGCGAGCATGCCGTCGCGCAAGCCCAGCGACGAGTAGCGAAAGCCGCCGAGGTGGAAGCGCTCCAGCAGGCTGGAGTAGACCTGCGCGCCGCCGATGATGATCTCCGAGCGACGCGGGCCGATGCCGGGCACCGCTTCGCGCTGGGCGTTGGTCATCTTGACCAGCTTGTCGGCAAGGCGGCGGACGTCGGCCGTGGATGCATCCCCCGGCCTGACCCGCACAAAAGTCTTGGGAACAGTCTTCCGGACGGGCAGCTTGGAGGATAAGGCGATGCTCGCCTCAGCCAGGGCCGCAGCGGTGCCGGAGGTTGCGATGACAAGCGTGACGGCGGGCTTGCCGATCTTCTTCTCGGCGCGATGAAGTTCGCGGTTGATGAATTGCTTGAGGCGTCCGATATCGTCCTTGGCGGGCGGATCGTGCTGGAGGAACTCCTGCTGGAGACGGACTGCGCCGAGGGGCAGGCTGACCATCTGCTGGACGCGGCCGCCGTCTGAGAGGGTGATCTCGCAGCTTCCGCCGCCGAGATCGATGAGGAGACACTTGCCTTTGGCGCCGGGCTCGTGTGTGACGACGCCGAGATGAATGAGGCGGCCTTCTTCGAGTCCGGAGATAACTTCGACGGTCCAGCCCGTGGTGGACTTGACCCACTCCGTGAAGGCGGTGGCGTTGCGCGCGTCGCGCATGGCGCTGGTAGCGACGACCCGGACTTTATCTGCGACATGCAGCTGGACGGCCTTGTGGAAGCGCTTGAGCGCCTTGATGGTGGCGGCCATCGCGTCCGGCGAGATATCGCCGGTTTGGAAGACACTCTCGCCGAGCCGAGTCACTTCACGATCCTCATGCAGAGTTTTAAGCTTGTGCTGAGAGACTGAAGCGATCTTCAACCGACAGGAATTCGAACCGATATCGATGGCTGCAAAGATTGGCATGCGTGCTCTTCTGCCTCCGCGACGAATGTTGCCGTCACAAGCAAGATACATTGCGCGAAGGGCTAAGAAAGACTCCGGGGACGGATACGGTTGGAAAGAAAGGGCCATGACGCGCCTAAAGGGCTCCGCTCCGATATCCTGTAGATACAGCCTGCGTGTCCATGACTGACAAACCTCACTTCACTCTCCTAGCTACGTCGTTTGCCGGTGGGCCTACTCCGAGGAAGGCAGCGTTGATCCTTTCGGGGCTGTGGCTCGTGCTGTTCTTCGCGGCGCTATTTTCTCCATCCTTGCTGGACGACGCAGACGCCACTCACGCCAACGCCGCCCGCGCCATGGTCACCACCGGGGATCTCGTCACGCTGAAGGTCAACGGCGTTCGCTATCTGGAGAAGGCGCCGCTTCCCTACTGGCTTGCAGCGGCCAGCTTCAAGGTTTTTGGCTTCAACACATTTGCCGCGCATCTACCGCAGGCGATCGCCGTACTGTTGCTGATGTTGCTTGGACACCGCTGGTCAAACCAGGCTTTTGGATCACGGACAGGTTTTTACACAGCGATCGGCGTCCTGACGTCAGCCGGCGTGTTTCTGTTCACCCGGATCTTGATTCCGGAGGTGCTGCTCTCTCTGCTGCTCGCGGCGGCTTTGTTTGCGTTTCTCAAGACGATGGGGCCCGTCTCACCGGAAGCCATCGAGGTCAGACCCGGCGACGAGCAACCCGCGATTGCCTGGTACGCCGGGCCGCTCTTCTACCCATACGTCATGTGGTCGTCCCTGGCGCTGGCCGTGCTGACCAAGGGCCTTGTGGCGCTGGTGTTCTTCTTCGGAACGGTATTTCTATTCCTGCTGCTGACGGACGAGATGAAGAAGTGGCGGCTGTTGAGGCCGTTCTCCGGGCTGCTGATTTTTCTGGCGATCGCGGCTCCGTGGCATATTCTAGCCGGGCTACGAAATCCAGGCGGGGCGGCTGGTGGCATGGGCGGGCACGGATTCTGGTGGTTCTACTTCTGGAACGAGCATGTGCTGAGGTTTCTGGGAAAACGCATTCCACGCGATTACAACAAGCTGCCGAGCTACCTCTTCTGGAGTCTGCACATTGTCTGGCTATTTCCGTGGACGCTGTTTTTGCCGCTCGGAATTAGGGCGATGTGGCGGCGTTTCCGGCATCAGACCACGGTTCTTTCGTCCAGCGGACAGAAGCGTTTTGTTACGGCTGTGCCGGTCGTGATGCTTCTCGGCGCGACTCCGATCGTGCTATTTCACGGCTTCGACCCGGTGGAGTGGGCCGCGCTGGCATTAACGACACTGCTCTGTTTTCAGCTTGCGATGCTACGTCACAATGCGTCGCTCACGCTCTCTCCGTTTCACCGAATTGACCCCCAACAACGTTCCATCCTGCTGCTGAGTTTGTTTTCCGGAATCATCCTGCTGTTCTTCTCCCTCTCGACGAATCAGGAGTACTACACCTTTCCGGCGTATCTGCCGATCCTGCTGCTCATTGCGGCAACTATTACGCGGGCAGAGCAGACGTACTCGACCGACCCTTCAGCCCGGCGCTGGATTGGCTTTGCCCATGCCAGTTTTGCTCTGTTGGGTGCGGCTATCGCCATTGCTTTGTTCTACGGCCTGTGGAGTTCGCGTCACCTGCCTTTTGTACCCGATATTGGAGACCTGCTGGCGCATCGCGGTGTTGGCGACTACACGCTGTCCATGTCGCACCTCTTCGACCTGACGACCGAAAGCTTTGCCGCGCTCAGGCTACCAGCGACTCTGGCTGCCCTGGCGTTCGCCTTTGGACCGGCGTTTGCGTGGATGCTGCGGGTGCAGCGCAGACATCTCGCCGCTACGACCGCAATCGCTTTTACTGCGGCGATGTTCCTGGTAGCCGCTCATATCGCCCTGGGACGCTTTGGACCGATGCTCTCGTCCGAAGACCTTGCCGCCAAGATCGAGGAGCTTCAGGACGATCACTTTGTGTCGCGGGAATCGAACATTTTGCTCTACGGTGACCAGGCCTATGGATCGTCGATTCCCTTCTATCTGGGCGAACAGGTGGAGCTCGTGAACGGCCGATCCACCTCAATGCTCTTCGGCTCAACCTTCCCCGACGTGCCGGCAATTTTTATGAGTGGTGCGGACCTGGTCGCAGCCTGGGGCAAGGGCGAGCGCAAGATCATGTTTGTGCCGCTGGAGAAACGGGACGACGTCGACCGATTACTTGGGTCGCGGCAGGTGCTCATCGAAGAGACAAGCGGTAAGGCGCTCGTAACGGACCGGCCGCTCGACAACGGTAACAAGTGAGCTGAAGCCAAACTTAATCGTTAAGGACCCATGAACGAACGGTCTACCCATTCCGAACACTCGCATCGTCGATCCATCGCGTTGATCGTCCTGACCTGGCTTGTGCTGCAGGTTGGTGGACTGTTTTCGCCTGGGCTGCTGGACGACGTGGATTCGATCTATATCGAGATCGCGCGCGAGATGCTGCATCGGCATGACTACGTTACGCCGTACATCGACGGAATCCGTTTCTTTGATAAGCCGCCCTTGATGTACTGGATGGCGGCAGGCTCCATGGCGATGTTTGGCGAGCATGACTGGGCTGCTCGGCTTCCGCTTGCGATTGCAGTACTGGCGCTGCTGATGAGCGTCTACGCGCTCGGACGGCGGCTTTATCCAACAAGCGGTAAGCAGACGAGTGGGGACCGCGCAGCTTTATATTCAGCGCTGGCGCTTGGGACGTCGATTGGGCCCTACCTGTACACGCGCTTTTTTATCCCGGACATTCTGATCTGCCTGTGGATGACGCTTGGCGTGCACTTTTTTTTAGTTGCGCTGGATCGTGCGTCAGCCCAGCGCTCTGCGCTGTGGCCCTGCGTGGGATTTGCGGTGGCGCTCGCCTTGAATCTACTAACCAAAGGTCTCATTGGACTGGTGTTTCCGCTGGGCTTTGTCTTCTTTTACCTTCTGCTGACGAGACAGTTCCGGCTGCTACCCCGGTTTCACCTGCTGGCGAGCAGCGGAGCGTTCCTACTCGTCGCATTGCCCTGGCATGTGATGGCGGCGTTGCGGAACCCGGCCATTCCGATGCCGTCGAGAATCGAACTGCCGGCAAAAGCTGGCTGGGCATGGTTTTATCTGTACAACGAGCATGTCGCGCGGTTCCTGGGAAAACGCGTTCCCCACGACTATGGGCTTACGCCGGTTTGGCTTTTCCTGGTCTACGCGGTGCTTTGGGTGATGCCCTGGTCAACATTCCTGCCTGGAGCGATCGCGCAGGTCTATCGCCAGTTGGGCCATCGATA
>JAYVDT010000237.1:0-1625 GCA_043749265.1 Rhodanobacteraceae bacterium
ACGTGTAACCCAGAGTGCCACGTCTTTTCACTCTCCCCTGAATGAGGCTTGGTGCCGGGCACGGATGCATTCAGTTTTGTGCCGCTCAAGATGTCTTCAATTACCTGAACGAGTGTGCTGATGTGACGTCCGCTCTTCTCGTAGAAAGCGTCTGCCGCAACGCCATGCGGCACGTCATCGCCGATGAATCCACCACTCATCGCGATGACGTGAATGGATGGAAAACGCCGGCGCACGACCGAAAGCAATTCGAACCCTGACATACGAGGCATGTTGAGGTCAGACAGGATAAGCGCCGGTCTCTGACGGCTAACTTGCTCAAGGGCTTCAAAGCCGTCTTGAGCTTGTGCCACACTGTAGCCGGCAGAGGTAAGAAGTGTTGCGAATAGCTATCGGATAGTTGGCTCATCTTCCACCACCAACAGGTGCGTCTTATCGGCTTCAGCTGACGGCTCGATCAATGTAGCAGTCACCATGTACTCCTTACATTCGTCCCATTAAGACGCGAAGAAGCTCTGGATGGATGGAAAAAACGGGCGAATTTATATGCATTTCTCGCTTGAGTCGGAAAAGGTATCCTGATGCCGATTAAATGAAGAGTAATACTCGTTATGATCGGAATAATTTTCTAGAGTGGCTACTTTTTACGGCTTCTATCCGGACGCCCTTGCTATCGGCAAAACATTTCGAGAACCGGCTGCTTATCGGTCAGGTTGAGTCAGTCATCGGAGTCCGGAGCTTAGTTTCCCAAGCGACAGAGGGCGATTGCGCTCATATCATCGACCTGCGGAGCGCCTTGACCAAAATCATCCAGCGTTTGCCAGAGACCGGCTAGCGCAGCCTCGGCCCGGGTGCCGTCTTGCGGACCTGCGCCCTCAGCGAAGGCCTGAATCAGGCGGTGTTCGCCAAACTCCTCATCACCGCGGAAGATCTCGGTCAGCCCGTCCGTGTACATCAGCAGCCGGGCACCAGGATCGAGCGTGGCGCGCTCCACAACGTAGCGCGAACCTGGGAGCATACCGAGCGGAGTGCCGCTCGCCTTGATGAGGCGGATTTGGCCGTCGGGGGTAAGCAGAATCGCCGGGTTGTGTCCGGCGTTCACGAATTCCACATCGCCCGAAGAGGCGTCCAACCGCAGGAAGATGGCGGTGACAAAGCGTCGCTGCGCCTCAGTTCCCTCTTCATAATGCTGCTGAGAAAGCCGTCCGGCCAACTCGCGCAGCGTGAGCGATTGCTTGGCGAGCGCACGAAACGCCGATCTGAAAGCTGTGCAAATGAGAGCCGATGCAAGTCCTTTTCCCGCGACATCCGCGACCACCATCAACTGGTAGCCATCCGGTTCCATCACGATGTCCAGATAGTCGCCCCCCACCGAGTAGCAAGCACGCGAACGAGCCGCTACCGAAAAGCCGGGGATCGCAGGCATAGTCTGGGGCAGCAGACTCTGCTGAATAGTCCTTGCGGCCTCAAGATCCTGCGCGAGACGCGCGTAGTCCAGATGCCGTTGATGATTAATCGCGTTTTCGACCGCCACCGCCGTCTGCAGCACCAATCCTTCGAGAAAATCTTGTTCATAGAACGAGAGTTCCCGGCCGCCGGGGGTTGCGACGATCAATTCGGTCAGT
>JAYVDT010000238.1:0-1621 GCA_043749265.1 Rhodanobacteraceae bacterium
AAACGAATAGGAGAGCGCATAGTCTGCAATTTTGTGGGCTGTCGCCACGCAAGATCAGCCCCGCCTCAAGAATGTCTCGCTCATGGCATTTCTATCGCCCTGTCCGAGCATTCCGTAGGCCGATCCGATGTCAGCGAAGCTCCCCGGAAAGTTCACGAGTGCAATCACATTCAATACATCAGGCATCGTGCGGTACTTCTTCATTGCTCCAGTAATTTCGGAGCAAGCCGCACTGTATAGAGGAATGACACCCGAACTTCGCAGCGGATCTTTATAGATCGTCTTGAGCTCGACAGGCACCCTGTCCTGGTTGAAAGGCGACTGGACGAAGTCGACGCTTGGTCTTCAAAGGTATTGAAGAAAAGTCCTGATTCACTGCAAGTGCGATTGATTCCGACCGAACAGCATGACTGGCGGAATCCCTTCATGGAAAAGAAGAAATAAAGGTATTTAATTAAACTACTTTAGTAGTAGACAGCTAATATTCACCAGTCTAACTACCACAAAAGTGGCACCTCTTGCCTCCAACCTATGTAGGTCAATCTGCCTCTTATTGGTAAGCTGAACTTGTTCGCAATACAACTTTTGTGCTGACGAGCTAGCTTACTGCAAATTATTTGAGAGGTTCCCCATGATTTATCTATTTTCTTTCTCTTTCTTTGTCCTGGTTATTGGTCTGGTTATTAACCTGAATGACATCAACCCTTACCAGCCTGAGGATGTACCCATGCTCGAACAGATCGAAGCTTTCATGCACTCCTCGGTCTCCGATGGCGAAACCTGGGATTCGCTCGACCTTGCCGCCTAGCACGATCGCGCCCGGCATCGCTGCCACAGCCTTTGCATACGGCGTAAGGAGAGCTTTGACCGGGCCGCGACAAAGCATGACTGCTCAAGCAACTCATCAGCCCCCTGAGGGTGTCATACACTCAGATCGATCATGTTTACCTTTGCAACACTTTTTATGAAATTCTGCCCCGAATCTGCCCAGGTTCTGACCATAGGAGAAGTAAATGCTTATCAAAAAACGTGAAGTGCGAGTACACCACATCGCGGAGCGGATGACCGCGAAGGATGAGGCAGCCCTGCTCGTCGACTTGGCGCGTTATGCCGAAACAGAATGTCCCTGCGTCGTTCTAAACTGCTCCGAAATCTTCACGATGCATCGCAACACCCTGCTGCTGTTGCTCTCCTGCCTGGAAGCGGTTATGAAGTGCAAGGGGGATGTTCGGCTTGCAGCTCTGCCTCCGGTTGCGGAAGCGTTCCTCCGGCACATGGGAATGGCGCGTCTGTTCGAAATCTACGCCACGTCGGAAGCGGCTGTACAAAGCTTTTACCAGCGTCCCTACAGCATTGCCGGCACGGCAACTTTTGCTGAAGAATCCAAGCGCGCGCTCGTACTGGCAGCATAATTCCGAAAACTCTTGCGAAGCCTGAGATTTCAGGAGCTCGTTGGGATACTCCATACCAGTCGATTCGTGGCCCAGTGTTGCGCATGGCAGCATGTAGGAGCATGGACGTCCCCCGCGACTTTGTCGGTCACATGCACGACCTATCGTGCTTGTGATCTGAGCCGCATTTGGGCGGAAGCCGTCCTGTAAATTGCTCTGAAGCAGTCCGT
>JAYVDT010000239.1:0-1620 GCA_043749265.1 Rhodanobacteraceae bacterium
GAGCCGAACAGGCGAGAACGCCGCTAACGCCATCACGCTGCCAGTCGAGCAGAAGGCAGTTCAGCGTCTCCAGCCACGGCTGGCGGTCGTCGTCGTCAAGTGGCTGACCGGCAGCCATCTTCTGCTTGTTGGCTAGCGGGTGGTAGTCATCGGCGTCGGCAAAGACCACGCCGGCACGCTGAGCGAGCAGCGTACCGATTGTGGTCTTTCCCGACCCGCTTACACCCATGAGGACGACGATCATCAGTGGCCTTTCCTACAGTCCAAGAAAGACCGGCTTGATGTGACGTTCGAATAGGTTAGCCGTGACATTCTTCGCCACGATCTCTTCGTTGGCCGTGAGCGCATCGAGGTAGCGCGGGCCCATCTTGGCGGCTACTTTGAAGCCGACATGCAGCAACTGGCGGAAGCTCTGGTTGTAGGCCTTGTTGCTCTGGTCGTGACGCAGCGCGTCGGTGTACTGCTTGCTCGTCCAGCCATTGACCTCTTCCGGCTGAGGGAGCGCGGCGGGGTCGATGTTGATTACCATGGCGTAGGGTGCGCACAGCTCTTCCGCTTGAGCGTAGGCCTCTGCGTAGACTTCCTTGGCAATCTCGAGACCAGAGTTGCCAGCCTCGGCCAGGCCGATTAGTTCTTCAAGCCATGTGGTTCCGGCGGTCTTCAAGTGGACGCCCGCGCCGAACTTGTTTACGGCCTCATGGATGGCCTTGTAGATAGAAAACTTATCCGAGCCTGAGTGAACGCTGAGCTTGAGGTTGTGTGGCAAACCGTAGGTCTTGACCGCGTAGGCGATGGCGGCGAGATCCTCGTTGAACTCCTTGGTGAACTGGGCGACGTCGCCAACATAGTCCACGCCTTTGTTGAAGCGACCCGTAAACTTGGGAGCGATCGTTTGGATCGGAATGCCTTCGTCGGCGATCATGGCGAGGATGATCAAGAGTTCAACGGGTGTCTGCGGGTTGTCAGTTTCGTCCACAGAGACTTCCGGGACGAAGCGGCCGCGGCCCTTGTTTTCGACCAGCAGGCGATAGATCTCGCCAGCCTGCTTGACTGCTGTAAAGAACTTGTTGGCTACTTCTTCGACAAACTTGAAGTCAGTGTGAAAAGGCTGGTCGATGGATGGGATAACGACCTGGCCGAGAAGTTCGGGATGCGCGTGTACGAAAGTCATAACGTCTTCCGGGCTGGCCGGCTGACCGATGAGTTCTGCAACATCCAGAGTGAAGAAGTCGCAGGGGTCCAGGAAGCGCCCGACGGTCTTGAGATTGATATGGTCGGCATCGAGGAAATAGGGCCTGGTCCAGCCAAGTTCCTTGACGGCAGCATCAGCCGCGGCACGGGTGGCGCTGGGCTCGGAGCCAACGATCATGTGTTCGCGGTTGGACTTGTTCCAGACCGGGACGACTTCGACACCGGCGTCCGCGGCCAGGATACACGCCTGAAGTTGAGCCTTGGCCTGATGCGCAAAACGGTCGCCTACGCCAATAGAGAACCGCGGTAATTCCAAAATATCGCTCATTTAGATCTCTCCGTAGATTCCAAGGCCACTTTCCGCGGAAACCATTGGTCTTACCAACCTACCGCACCAGCCTACGCATTGGCTGGGTGGAAGAGCAAATC
>JAYVDT010000240.1:0-1617 GCA_043749265.1 Rhodanobacteraceae bacterium
AAGCTCCATCAATTGAAGACTTTAGTACCAACCCAGGCCATGGGGGGCCACACGCATGTCGACCACTACACCACGCTTCCAATGCCGCCACGTCTTCACCGACGGTCACCGCTGCGGCAGCCCATCGCTCCGCCGTGAACATTTCTGCTACTACCACCACACCACCCGAAAACCCGTCCCGGTCATCCGCGACACCCACTCCAGCTTCGACCTCGCACTCCCCGAAGACCGGACCGCTATCCAGCTCTCCATCGGAGAAGTCCTCCGCCGCATAGCCTCCAACGCCATCGATTCCCGCCGCGCCGGCCTCCTCCTCTACGGCCTCCAGATCGCCAGCAGCAATCTCCCGCCCCAAAAGGCCTCCGCAATCCCGTCAAAGCTCAGCCTCGTCGTAGAAGAGGTCACTCACGACCCGAACCTGGGTACCCTCGCCCCCGAAGCCGAGTTTTCAGAAGCCCCCGGCGAGAAGTCCCTCGAAGCCATTCTGAAAGAGCAATGGAACCTGGAACTCGAACAGCAAGCCGAGCAATCGGCCCAGCCAACAAATCTCCCTACCCTTCAGGCCACCGCCAAAACCACCCTAAACCGCCAACAGCACCGCATCCTGCAACACAAGAGCCCACTTGTGGATCACCGCGGCACCCGGCCCGTCATCTCCATCCAGCACCGCCAGTTGCAAGGCAAAGTTCCCAAGCGTCGAGCTCTCCGCCGACCCACGATGAACCTCCAACCCCGTAACCTCGCCAATCAGCCCGTTCAGAAACTCGTTCCGGCTCCCGCCCCCCACAATAAATACGCGCTTCAACCGCTTGCCCGTGTGCGCCTCAATCTTCGCCAGCACCTCGCGATATCGTGCCGCCAGGCTATGAAAGATCAAACTTGCAAACGCCGGAGCCGCACTCGCATCCTGCGCCAGCGCCGGATATCCACTCGCCACCAACTGCGCATTCATCCGCTGCATCATGCGTCCTGGCAACAGCAGATCCGGCGCATCCACATGCAGCAGACCAGCCGGCGCCGGCAGCTTCTCCGCCGCCGCCACCAAAGCCTCAATCTCGCACTGCCCGCCCCACTGCTCCATGCACTGGCTCAGCATCCACATGCCATTCACATTCACGTGGAACAGATACTCTCCGCCACCTGCGGCCAGATTCGTAAACCCATCACTCGCCGCTTCCGGCGTATTGACTGGCTTCGGCACGGTAGTCCCAACCAGCGACCACGTCCCGGAACTGATGTAAACCCAGTCATCTCCCAGCGCTGGAATCCCCGCAATGGCGCTCGCCGTATCGTGGCAGGCCGGTGCAATCACCCGGGCGCCCCTGAACCCCTGCAACTCCGCAAAACGTCCCGAAACCTCTCCCAGATCCGTCCCCGGCTCAACCAGCACAGGCGCACCCCAAAGATCCAGCGACGCCGCCTTGAAGATCTCACCCGACCAGCAGCGCTTCTCCACATCCACCATCTGCGAGTGCGCCGCGTTGGTATGCTCAGACACTGCACGGCCCCCCAGCCGAAGCAAAATATACTCCGGCAGATTCAGCCAGCCGTCCCCCGCCGGCAGGTTCGCCAAACGGTCCGCATGCTGTTGATAAAGCGTATTGATGCGCATCGGCG
>JAYVDT010000241.1:0-1617 GCA_043749265.1 Rhodanobacteraceae bacterium
ATCGTCTATACCGATCTCGCTAAATCAGACACCTCCGATGCCCAGGTGCAGATGAAAATCTCCGAGATTCAGCGTCGGCAGGGTCACTACGAAGATGCCCTCGTCTCCCTCAACAAGGCCAAGACCCTCAACACTGTAGGGGATAATCTGGAACTCGTCTTCGACGAAGCGGTCCTCTACGACGCTCTCGGCAAGTACGATCAGGCCGCGTCCTCGCTGCAGGGCGTTCTGGCTACCACCACGCGGCCGGACGGAAAATACTCCGAGGCTGAGCGCAACAACCGCGCCACCTTCCTCGATCGCCTCGGTGTCATCTACCGCGAGCAAAATAAGACTCCAGAGGCTGTAGCACAGTACAAACTCATCATCGAGCTCGGCGGCGATAACGTCATCCGCGGCTACCAGGGTGAGGTTGAATCCTATCGCGACGCCCACCAGTGGAAAGAAGCCACTGCTGCCGCCGCACAAGCAGCCAAAGCTCTTCCCGCAAACCGCAGCGTACAACTCCTCTACGCCTTCCAGCTTGCGATTACGGGCCAGCCCGAACCTGGTCTCGCGCTCGCCAACGCCCAGTTGAACGGCACTCCTGACGACCGCGAAACACATGTTTCGATCGCCAACATCAACCTGCAACTGCACCGTTCAGCCGATGCAATGGCCCACCTGGACAAGGCTGCGGCCCTGTCCACCAAGCCCGACGAGCTTGCCTACATTGCGCTGCTCCGAGCCACGGTTCTGGACCGTGACAAGAAATACGATGCGGCTGAAATCGAGTATCGCAAAGCCCTGGCAGTCGACCCGAATAATGCAACGGTGCTCAACGACCTCGGCTACATGCTTGGAGACCGCGGTATTCGGCTTCCGGAAGCCCTCCAGATGATTCAGAAGGCCGTTGAACTGGATCCGCAGAACGGCTCTTACCTGGACTCGCTTGGCTGGATCTACTTCAAGATGGGGCAGTACGGCCCCGCGGAAGAGAACCTCCATAAAGCCATTGAGCGCACCGCCAGTGACGCCAGCATCCACGACCACCTCGGCCAGGTCTACGAAAGGACCGGCCGCCTGAAACTGGCTGTCAGCCAGTGGGAGCGCTCCATGACCGAGTACGCCCGGTCCCTCCCCGTGGACGCCGACCCCGTCGACGTAGCCAAGGTCAAACGCGAACTGGACGACGCGCGCGTCAAATTAGCCCGCGTCAGCCAAACCATCAAATAACCCGCCTACCCGCCGCAACTCCGAGCCAGAAACGTCTGGGAGACCCGGGTCTCGCATCTGAGACCGGGTTTCCTCTCTCCCGACTTCTTGCCCCCCCCAGGAATGATTATCCTGGGCGAAGTACACGCAGCCCCAGCGCGTGGGGCGCAGTAAAAAATTGCGTACCGTCCCAAACCCCAGCCCCTAAACCACCCTCATTACCTACCCAGCCGCCCCCAAGCCCTTCACATCTGAACACCTCCATCGCCTCATGTCTTGTCATCGCGCAACCAAGCGCGAGGGATCTGCTGTTGCCCTCATCCCAACCGGCACCCCCTGGAAACTCCTAAAACTCTCTCTAATACCTGGGCCCTTTGATTGCAGGATCTTGGTGTAACCCCTTAGTCTCAGTACGTTATCCCC
>JAYVDT010000242.1:0-5661 GCA_043749265.1 Rhodanobacteraceae bacterium
TAATAGCCCGTCAACACCAGGATTGGACACCCTGGCAGTTCGCGGCCCAGGTCCGTCATCAACGAAATCCCATCCCGCCCAGGCATGTTGATATCGCACAGAATGATGTCGGGTGGGTTAGCCCTCGCCGCCGCCAGAGCCGCATCGGCAGAGCATGCCGTTTCAGCGTCAAATCCGTTTTTATTGAAGATGAGCCCAATCGTCTGGGCTACCAACGCTTCGTCGTCTACGATCAGGATGCGCATAGGAACTCCCAATTTGAACATGGGCCTGGCAAAGGGAAAACGTGACTAAAATCTTGAGGTGACGTGATCAAAGTCCCCTTGCGTAGGACTGTCAAGTGAAGATCTGACGTAGACGTACAGAATTTGTGAGCCCTGGCCTCTCCATCCATGTCTAATTCAATTAGTGCCGTCGTCCGGTTTTTGAAGGTATGCCCTTCTTTCGGGGCACCGTGGAGTTCTTGAGATGCGTTTTCTTGCACTGATTTTGGGGGTTTTTTTCCTGTTAGGCGTAGCTCTGGATGCGTTCCAGACCATCATCTTACCGCGGCGGCCAAGCGGACAGCTGCGCATCACGCGGGTCTTCTACATCACGGTCTGGACGCCCTGGGTCGCCTTGGCCGAGCACGTAAAAGATCGCAAGCTGCGCGACCAGATTTATAGTGTCTTTGGCCCGCTTTCGCTACTCCTGCTTCTGGTGCTTTGGGCCGTGTTGCTCGTTCTCGGCTTTGCGCTGCTCTACTTCGCCCTTGGCACAGCGTTTGCTGACACTCTCAACACAAGCGGAACAGTCGTCGCCGATCTCCGGACAAACATCTACGTCAGCGGTACCACCATGTTTACGCTCGGCCTGGGCGACGTCGTTCCCCACAGCTACGCGGCCCGTGTCCTCGTCGTCCTGGAGGCTGGCACCGGTCTTGCCTTCGTCGCGCTGGTAATCGGTTACCTCCCCGTCTTGTACCAGGCATTCTCTCGCCGCGAAGTCTCGGTAGCCCTGCTGGATGGCCGCGCCGGCTCACCCCCCACAGCCACCGAACTCATCCGCCGCCATAGTTATGAAGGCGGCCAGGCCGAACTCATCAAGCTCCTCGCCGAATGGGAACGTTGGGCCGCCGAGATCCTCGAATCGCACATTTCTTATCCGATTCTCTGCTATTACCGCTCCCAGCACGATAACCAAAGCTGGCTCTCCGCCCTCATCGCCATCCTCGACGCCTGCGCCTTGCTCATCACAACCATTGAAGGCGAAACCCAACGCCAGGCCCAACTCACCTTCGCAATGGCCCGCCACGCGCTCATCGATCTGGGCCACGTCTTCAATCTGGAGGAGAAAACCAAACTCCTCGCGGCCATCGAGTCCAACCGCATGCCCCCGGACGTCTTCTACCACCTGTGCGATGAACTCGGCGACATGCACCTCCGTCTCTGCGGAAATACCGTCGCCATGAAGCGCCTCACCGCCATCCGTCTGCTCTACGAGCCCCACGGCCAAGCCCTCGGCGAGTACCTCAAAATATCGCTCCCTCTCTGGATCGCCGAACCGAAAAAGACCGACCCCTGGAGGACAGTCATTGGTCTGAGCACCGCCGGAGAAGCCGCCCTCAGATCCAACGAGCACGTCAGTGACCGCTCCACCGCCAACCACTTCCACGGCGACGAACACGGCCTCTAAAAAGACGTAACGTCATTTAAAGCAATAACCCGATAGAAGCGGATAAAACCTGGCTTTCAGGAGTATCCGCTTTATCGGGTTAGTCGGTGAAATCGTTATTAAACCGTCAGTCTAAAGCTCCGGACCCGCCGCAGCCGTCGGGTTCAGCCTTTTCGCCGCCAGGATACCCGCGGCACCCTTGGCGTCCTTATCCTTCAATTGTGCGTAGATCTTGTGCGCCTGATCGACCTTGCCCTCGGACGTATAAAGCTCGGCCAGTTGAAGCTGCGCCAGTCCTGAAGGCACTGCATCTGTGGGCTTGTCCGTAAGCTGGTTATACATATCGACGGCCTGACTATCGCGGCCCGTCTGGCGGTAAAGATTCGCCAGCGCAAACTTGCCCAGCGAGGCAAGTTCCTTATCCCACGATCCTGCCACGTTCTTCAGAGTGTTCTCCGCCGATTGCGTCTGACCCTGCTCAATCAGCGTCAAACCCTCAAAGTACCGGGCCGTCTTGCCATCCTTCGTCGAGCCGTACTCGTCGGCGACACGATGAAACTCACCATTGGCAGCCTTTGCCCGGTCCGCGACTGAAGCATATGACTTCACACCCGGCGTCGCGGGCTGCCCCGGAACCGTAATCGGCGACTGATAAATCTCCATCGCCTGGCCAAAAGCAGCTGACGCCGCGTTCGAGCGAAGATTATTGATCACCCCGATAGCAACGGCAATCACAATGAAGCCCAGCAGCATTGCGCTCGTAATAATCACCGATCGGCGGTTCTCGCTCGCCCATTCAAGGCCGCTGGCCGTCGTCGTGACGAATTGGTCCTGCTTGAGTTCGCGCTTGGTTTCATGAACATTAATCTCGTGAGGCACGGAGTCTTCCTTGTCTGAACTTGTGTTCGTGCAGAAAAAGGCACGGGTTCGCAGTAAAGCGCGAATGCTTAGCTTATCAGGTCAACCCGCTAAAGGGTCAGCACATTAGGCTTCGACCAACCCATATCGACGCTGCCATTGCAGCTTCAGCCGCGTCCACACTACCGTAATCTCTTCCTTGGCCAGCGCCGGATCCGGCCCCTGCGCGAACTTCCCCGCCTCTGCCTTGGCCAACTCCAGCAGCGGCCTGTCCCGCAGCAGGTTCGCAACGCGAAATTCCGGCATACCCGCCTGCTTCGTCCCAAAAAACTCACCAGGCCCACGCAGCGCCAGGTCGAGTTCTGCGAGCTCAAACCCGTTCTGTGTCCGCACCATCGCCTCCAACCGAGCCTCCGCCGATTCACTCGGCCTCCCCCCCGTCATCAAAATGCAGTAGCTCTTCGCCGCCCCACGGCCCACGCGCCCGCGGAGCTGGTGCATCTGCGCCAGCCCAAACCGCTCCGCATGTTCGATTACCATCACGGACGCATTCGGCACGTCCACCCCCACTTCAATCACCGTCGTCGCAATCAACACATCGGTATCGCCCCGCTGAAACCGCCGCATCGCGACTTCCTTATCGTCGGCATTCATCCGTCCGTGCAGGATTCCCAGCCGTAGTCCGGCCAGCGGCCCCGCCCGAAGCTCATCATGCATCTGCGTCGCAGACCGCAGCTTCGCCTTCGGAAACAGCGGCGCGGTCTTTTTGCTCGCCTTCTTCTTCGCCTTCCCACCCAGCCCGACGATCACCTCCGGCGCCACATCCTCATGCGCAAAATCAAGCTCCGGCTGATCGTCCTTCGCCCCTTCAATCACCGGGTAGACGATATACGCCTGCCGCCCCCGTGCCACCTGTTTGCGCACAAACTCCCACACCTCCGCGGCCTTCGCCTCGGTCGTCTGCCGCGTCACAATGGGCGTACGCCCCGGCGGCAACTCATCAATCACCGAAACGTCCATATCCCCATAAACCGTCAGCGCGAGCGTCCGCGGAATCGGTGTCGCCGTCATCACCAGCACATCGGGGTCCGTGATCGTCCCGTCCGGATTTGGCTTCTTCATCAGCTTAAAACGCTGCTGAACCCCAAAACGATGCTGCTCGTCCACTACTACCAGCCCCAGATTCGCAAAGTCGACCTTCTCCTCAATCAGCGCGTGCGTCCCAATCGCAAGCTGCGTTTCCCCCCGCAGAATCCGCCCACGGCTCTCCCGCTTCGTCGCCTCGTCCAGCGACCCCGTCAGCAAAGTAACCCGATACGGCTTGCCCGTCGTCGGCGAAACCTTCTCCGCCAGCAGCTTCCGCGCAGACAGATAATGCTGCGTCGCCAGAATCTCCGTCGGAGCCATCAGCGCCGCCTGGTAGCCGTTCTCGATCGCCACCAGCGCCGCCTGCATCGCCACAATCGTCTTGCCGGAGCCCACATCCCCCTGCAGCAACCTCCGCATCGGTTGCGAATTCCGCATGTCCCCCACAATCTCGCCCAAAACCCGCTTCTGCGCTGGTGTCGGATGAAATGGCAGCACCTGTTTCAGGGCCTCACGAACATTCGGCCCCGTCACAAACGTCGTACCCGGCCGCTGCCGCATACGGTTCCGCTTTAACTCCAGCCCCAGTTCCAGGTAGAAGAACTCCTCAAAGATCAGCCGCCGATGCGCAGGCGTATTCGCCGCCATCAGATCCGCAATCGGAGTCCCCGCCTCCGGAAAATGCAAAACCCGCAGAGCCTCCATCCGCCCCGGCATCCCCAGCCTTTCCCGCAGCGCTCCCGGCAGAGTCTCCTCCGCCTCCGTCCCCGCCTCGATCAGCTCTTCAAACACGCTCCACATCACACGCCGCGTCCACTTTGAAGTTAGCTTGGAACCCCACGGCGTCGTCCCGCCCAAGCTCTCGTACACCGGTACGATGCGCCCCATCTCGAGCGCCGCAAACTCCGCATCTGGCCCCGTCGTTCCAGCCTCCGGCAATATCTCGAACTGTGGCTGCAGCAACTTGAACCGCCCCGCCCCACCTGACCGCGAAGCCTCCAGCCGACCATAAACCGCAACTCTCTGCCCCAACTTGAACCGCTCCCGCAGATAGCTGCCGTTGAACCAGATGCACTTGATCGTGGACTGCCCCATCCGCGGCTGCCCGCCAGACAAATCCACCCCCGGAGCCTGCAGCCCCAGCGTCATCTCAAACAGCGCCCCCCGAGCCGTAGTGAGCAGCGCCGACCCGCGCACATCCCCAATCAGCGAAGCCATCTCCCCTGGCTGCATCTCCGCAATCGTCCTGGGATTCAGCCGGTCTTCATACCGGAACGGTAAGTGATACAGCAGATCCTCAACCGTCTCAACTCCACGCTTGGCGAGATTCTCTGCAATGCGCTCACCAACGCGCTTGACGAACTTCACGGGAGTAGAGAGTTGCAGGGCCACTCGATGATGCTAACAAGCCGTCCGACTCCTATCCCAAAACTAACGAATCGCCTGATAAACTTGACAGATACCCATGGCAATCGTAGAACTCGACTCCATTCGCAAAACATACGACACCAAAGTCGCCGTCGATAACCTTTCGCTGGCCATCGAACCCGGCACCATGTTCGGCCTCCTTGGCCCCAACGGCTCCGGAAAATCCAGCTCCATCCGCATGATGATCGGCATCACGCGCCCGGACTCCGGCACCGTAAAGATCTTCGGCGAGCCCTTCACCCGAAAGTTCCTGCACCGCATCGGCTATCTGCCGGAGGAACGGGGCCTTTACAAAAAAATGAAGGTCATCGACCAGCTCGTCTTCCTTGGCCAGCTTCACGGACTCGACGCCGCAACCGCTTTGAAGCGCGCGCAGATCTGGTGCGAGCGCCTCCAGATCAGCGAAGCCATGGATAAGAAGACCGAAGAGCTCTCCAAGGGAATGCAGCAAAAGATCCAGTTCATCGCCTCCCTGCTCCACGACCCAGACCTCATCATCATGGACGAGCCCTTCAGCGGCCTCGACCCCGTCAACGCGGTCCTGCTCATGGATACCCTTGTCGACCTTCGCAAGCAGGGCAAAGCTATCCTCTTCAGCACCCACCGCATGGACCAGGTAGAAAAGCTCTGCGACTC
>JAYVDT010000243.1:0-1613 GCA_043749265.1 Rhodanobacteraceae bacterium
CTTCATAAACCTGACGGGAACGTCTCCGCTGGTTCCCTGTCCGTCTTTTCGGCAATCCGCTCCAAGGGCTCGACAGCGGAGGTCGTATCGAAGTGGACCACGGCATCGAACTGGTCCGAGAGAGATGCTTGAAAGTAGTGGCTCGCGAGCTCAGATTCAGGACGGTAGATTACCCCTATGGCCCGCTCGCGCATGGGTTCGCGTAATGCATCGGCAACCAGAGAACCCTTCTCAAGGTTGAGTGTGAAGGCCGGGATGCCAGTTTCGTGCATAAGCGCTTCGTAGCTATCCGTACGCGAAGGGCGGACCTCCATCCGTTCTGTCTGGCCGTCCCATTCTGATGCGGCGGTGACGGTGCCCGTGTAAGTGGTAAATCCGATACTCCGGCAATCGTCGCCATATCTCTGCCGAACGAGTTGACCGATATTCCATTCGCCCGACTGCCCCATCGCTGTTGCCCGCGCATCTCCGACGTGGGAGTTATGGGCCCAGATGACGAGCTTTGTCGGTGTCTGTCGGAGACTTAGGTGGCCGTACAGGGCGACGAAGGTCTTCATCATGTGCCGGTCGCGCAGGTTCCAGGAGGAGACGGAGTCGCCGAACATGGCCCTGTAATACTGCTCAGCATCCTTGACCACGCGGGCATTCTGCTCGGCATCGAAGAACCGGTCCAATGCGGCCAATCCGTCCATGCGGGAATAAAATAGAGAATTTCGCTGCAGGTCCATAAGCTGAGAGACAGCTTCGTCCTCACAGGACGGCCGAATACCCAGGCGCACGGCGTGACCGTAGCGCTGGGGATCGTCGCCGAATTGCGTGAAACAGGCATAACGATCACGGGCACGATGAGCAGCATCGGGGTCGACGTCATCGAGGTAACGCAGGACGTGCTCCATCGAAGCATGCAGGCTGTAGAGGTCAAGGCCGTAAAACCCGATGCGGTTCGCCTGACCCAAGGAATCGTTGTAACTTCGCAGCCACGTGAGAAATTTCAAAACATCTGCATTGCGCCACATCCATGTGGGGAACCGCTTGAAGCCGCTCAGAGACATGGCGAGATCTGCATCTGTATTGTCGCCCTGCACAAAGCGGTTGACGCGATAGGCATCTGGCCAGTCCGCTTCAACGGCGATTGCGGCGAAGCCCTTCTCGCAGATAAGACGTTGCGTGATCTGCGCCCGCGACCGATAGAACTCAGCGGTGCCGTGAGAGGCCTCTCCGAGCAAGACAACGCTTGCAGCGCCGATGAGTACGAGCAGCGAATCATAGTCGTTGGCCGAGCCGTGGATGGGCTGTGCGGCGTCGTGAACCGTTTTGCGAAGAATATCGCGGTCAGTGGCCGGGATTATCGGTATCGTTGAGAAAACCACGCTTGCCTCCAAATAGACAAAAGATGCTGCTGGTATCAGAAGCGGAGACCTTGTGTGCGAGCGTTGGGACTCCATCCATTGCCACAGCATTTAGAGAATCCGACGAACAGACTGTGCTGTCTTAGTTACGTCGTTGGCTGTGCTTACCGGCGAGATCCGCACGCCAACAACGTCTGCCCCTACTTCCTTAATGACAGCCTGCATAACTTCCACCAGGAAGCGCGTGCGGTTTTCGACGGAACC
>JAYVDT010000244.1:0-5648 GCA_043749265.1 Rhodanobacteraceae bacterium
ACTAAACCAAATTTCGCATCATCTCACGACTGGCATGTTCAACCATGTTGTCAAAGATCCGGACTCATCTGGCCTAAGCCGTGAGTTTTGGATCAAGGATCAGATCGCGTTCGCCATAAAGACGGGCTAACCTTGTGTCCTCGAACTTGTGTAAAGCAATCGTCTTGTTTGACTCTGACCAGAAGCAGCAACAGCCTGTATCTTCTGTTGTCAGAGGGAACCCGCTTACCGGAATCGCGCCTTCAGGGCTGGATTCCACCCGCTTGCGACTCGCTCAGCAGTTCGTGACGTTTACCGCGAACTTCCTAAGAGTATCGGACTTCATCTCTTGTGTCAAATCTTTTCTTTCCACTTTGTCTCGAACCGTTTCGGCTTAACGCCACGACGGAGGAAGACAGAGACAAACAACAGAAGGATCGACTCGTTCACTTGCGCATACTAAAAAACATCAGGACGACATAAAACGCCGCAGAGCGCTAAGCTCTTATTCCACAACCTGCATTCTGCGGACCGGTCGTAAAAGCCGGAGCACAACGAAGATCGCTCTCCGCTTCTATTCTTCAATTCCAGTGACTTGGGTTTGGACCTCGGCTCGCCCCTACTACCTGGGCCCATCTGCCGGATCAAACGCTTGGACTGCGCTCCGTCTTCCCTCTTGGTAAAGCACTCCCAAAATTCAGAGCCAAGGTGCGAAGCTTCTTGCTACAGGGAACCCGACTAGCAGATCAATGCTCAAGATCTAGTGCCATCTGCGCCTGCAAGCCGCTTTCTCTCTCTGCGACTCCCTGAGCTTAGCAGTGGTTGTGGATTTCGGCAACCCCTATACCTGTGAATAATGAACGGATATGGTGGATCGCGCTAATATCCCAATAAAAACAAGCGCTTCAGGCGTAAATTTTTCGTTTTTCTTCACCTGGATTTTCCTTCCCTCCCGGCCAGAACACCACCGTGACCTTACATCAGTTCGGTCAGATAGAATCTCGTAAATGGAACCCACCGAAATCCAAGAATTCTCGCACAAATTGAAGGAAGCGGGAGAAGGCGACGAGCCGCTCACCAGGATTTCATTAGCTATCTCTATTCTTGCCGTGCTGGTCGCCATGGTAACGGTGATTGGGCACCGCACCCATACTGAATCCGTTCTCTTACAGACCCGGGCGGCGGATCAGTGGAATCAGTACCAGGCGAAGAAGATTCGGTTCGACCAGACTTCCATTGCAATAGACCTGCTAAGCCTGCAACCTGCCTCCAATCCGGAAGCTGTCGCTAAGAAGATGGAGAGTTATAAATCCCATCTGGAGCTTTGGAAAGATGAGCTCGCAGAGGAACAAAAGCGAGCGCAGGACTTTGAAGCGGAAGTGGCACACGCCGAGCATCAGGCGAGCCGCTATGACATGGGCGAGGCACTCCTGCAGATTGGCGTTGTTCTGTGCTCGATTACGCTATTTACTCGGCGCAGGCTTTACTTCATTCTGGGCCTGTCCCTCGGAGCGGCTGGCTTGCTGGTTGCGGCGGCTGGATTCCTGGCCTAGTAAGCCAGGCACTTTATCTACTCCCCGGGTTTAGCTACCACTCCTAAATCGACTGCGCCGTTGACAAAGTACTGTACTGCCAAGGCGACCAGCAAGAGTCCCATGATGCGGATCAGGATGCGGATCCCCGTTTCGCCCAGAAAGGTCGCGACCCGGTCCGAGTTGCCGAGTACAAGGTAGCAAACGAGCGCTGTGATGAAAATCGCGGCAAGGATGGCGGCCAGCAGACTCCAGCGTCCGCCCGCTTGTCCTACCAGGACCATGACACTGGTAATGGACCCGGGGCCGGCGAGCATAGGGATTCCGAGAGGCACGATACCTGCGTCTTCCTTGGCGGCAGCGGCCTGGGTCTCTTCCCCCGTCTCCTGCGTAGGAGATCGCTTGGCGTTGAGCATGTCCAAGCCAATCAGGAGAAGGATAATTCCGCCTGCTATTTCAAAAGCTGGCAGCGTAATGCCGAACATTCGGAAGATGTACTGTCCCGCCACGGCGAAGGCGGACAGAACGACCCACGCGGTAATGCTGGCTTTGCGTGCGATGGCACGGCGGCGAAGCTTGTCGGCTCCGGCGGTTACAGCCAGAAAAGTTGGCAGTGCCGCGAACGGGTCAACCAGAAAAAAAACGGAACTGAGGGCGAGCAGCGAGAAGCGTACATACGCGGAGTGCTGCAAACCGGAGAGCGTCACGGACTGGGGAACGAAGGATGGAACTGCATTGAGTGCAGTCAGCACATGCAAAATTGGTGCGATATACGTCACACATAATTATTCCATACGGTACAGCGGCCAGTGACAGGCGTCACGAAAAAGCACAGGGCATGCAAGTTTATAATCAAGCTACTACCTGAGGAGCACACGAACTATGCCTTTGCAGAAGACGAAAAACATTTGGCACAACGGCCAAATGATCCGCTGGGAAGATGCCAACATCCACATCATGTCGCATGTGGTGCACTACGGTTCTTCCATCTTTGAAGGCATTCGTGCCTACACACAGCCAGGCGGAGCGGGCATCTTCCGGCTGCATGACCACATGCAGCGCCTCCGCGACTCCGGTCATATCTACCGGATGCCGCTGGGCTTCACGGTACCAGAGCTTTCGCAGGCCGTCATTGACGTTGTCGAGGCAAACGGCGTCGCTCCCTGCTATATCCGTCCGGTAGCCTTCCGCGGCTACGGCGAGGCCGGCATAAACCCTCTGAAGAGCCCGGTTGAGGTCTATATCGCGAATTTTCCGTGGGGCAAATATGTTCCGGGCAACGATGGCGCGAATGTGTGCGTGTCGAGCTGGAACCGTCATGCGCCCAACACAATGCCGACGATGTCGAAGGCGGGCGGCAACTATCTAAATTCGCAACTTATCCGCATGGAGGCCGAGATCAATGGCTATGACGAAGGGATCGCGCTGGATGTGAACGGACTGTTGTCCGAAGGTTCCGGCGAGAACCTGTTCCTGATCCGCGGCGGCGTGCTGTACACGACCCCATTGTCCAGCGCCGTGTTGAACGGTATTACACGCAACTCCATGCTGATGCTGGCAAAGGACCTGGGCATCCCGGTCGTTGAGCAGGCGCTGCCACGCGAGATGCTCTATGTCGCTGATGAAGCGTTCTTTACGGGCACGGCTGCGGAAGTGACCCATCTGCGCTCGGTCGATCGCATCCTGGTTGGCGACGGCACGATGGGTCCGGTCACCAAGGCTCTACACGATGAGTTCTTTGGAATCGTGAACGGAACAAAGCCGGACCGATTCAACTGGCTGACGCCGGTCAAAGTTCAGGTAGAAGAACCGGTGAGCGTGTAGTCGTTTGCTGAGAAACAAGCAGGCAAGGGCCTTGGTCACGCTGATCGAGGCCCTTTTTACAGATGCTGCAAAGATCATCCCTTGCGGAACTTGCGTGCGGACAACGCGTTCGGTAACTTGGCGGCCCTCATGCTAGGTCTTGGGTGACGCGAGATCCAAAACTTTGGTTGACCTGGGCCCTTGAGCGACTGCCTGCGCCGGATTCATCTCAGACGTGTGTTCGGCAAGCTGCTCGTCCCAACCCACAAGCACCTGTGAGCCTGTGATGAGGCGCGCGCCGCCCTGGAAAGTCAGATACGTCCATGCCCACTGGCGGAAGACCGCAAAGCGATTGCGGAAGCCGATGAGGAAGAAGATATGGACGACCAGCCATGCAAGCCAGGCAGGGAAGCCGCTCCAGTGGCCCTTGAACGGCCACTGGATCTTGGCCACGGCGGCTGCCCGGCCGATGGTCGCCATGTCGCCCTTATCGAAGTAGCTGAAGCCTTTTGAACTCAGCTTGCCGGAGATCAACTGGCCGATGCGTCTGGCCACGTAGTCACCCATCTGCATGGCAGGCTGCGCGACGCCCGGAACCTGCTTACCACCCTGTTCAAAGTGCGCGAGATCACCGCAGATAAAGACGTTGGGCATGTTCTTGGGGTTCAGGTGTTCGTCTACAAGGACGCATCCTCTTTTGTCCGTCTCTGCGCCCAGCAACGTGCCTAGCGGCGAGGCCTGCACGCCGGCCGCCCACAAGGTACAAACAGAGCTGATGCGCTCGTCCCCGACCATGACATAGCCGGGCTTCACGTCCGTAACGTGCGCCCCGGTGCGCACGTTTACGCCTAGCTCCGCCAACTGATTGCGTGCCTTGGCCTGGAGGTCGGGCGGATACATGCCCAGGATATTGGCTGACCCCTCAAGAATAAGCACTTGTGCGAGGGATGGATTGATGTGGCGAAAATCCCTCGTCATGTAGAGCTTGGCGATGTCAGAGATTGCGCCGGCAAGTTCAACCCCGGTAGGCCCGCCGCCGATGATGACGAAGTTCAGGGCCGGATGCGATCCGGTCTCCACCATCTGCCGCTCCGCAAGCTCAAATGCGAGCAAAACGCGTCGGCGAATCTCAAGCGCGTCTTCCACAGTCTTGAGGCCGGGAGCGATCTGCGCCCAGTCATCCTTGCCAAAGTAGGAGTGAGTAGAGCCGGTCGCGAGAATCAGATAATCGAATTCAAATTCGGTGCCTGACTTGAGCTTGACGCGTTGTTGTGCAGTGTCGAAACCAATCGCCTCGTCCATAAGAACCGCGACGTTTTTCTTCTCACGAACAATAGAGCGGATGGGCTGTGCGATGTCCGCCGGCGATAGCACGGCCAACGCGACCTGATACAGCAGCGGCTGGAAAAGATGATAGTTGCGGCGATCGATGAGGGTAACGTCGACGGGTAAATCTGCCAGCCCAAGCGTAGCGTGAATGCCGCCAAAACCGCCGCCGATGACAACAACTCGCGGACGCGTCACTGTGCCAGTTCCTGCCGAGATATCGTGTGCCGCTGCTGCCATCTGGGGTCTCCCGTCGCTTGCAATTCTCTATCTAGCTTGTCTGATGCTAATGGTTGATGCTCGGACTCACCACTCATGGACGATTGGTGAGAACCGTTGAAGTGACGCCCAACATGCCAGCCGAAATGAGGATCTCGGTTTGCGAGGGTATACCTGCAATTGTAAGTGGCACGATGCTCAAGTACCCGTTCGAGTCGGCCGCGACGATGGTGATCTGCGACCGCAGCACGGGTGCAGATGGACAACGGCCGCGCTCTGGACAGGCTGCGTCCAGCGCCGTGACCGTCTGGAAAACGCTGACGGGGACGCTGGCAACCGGATGGCCGAGGCTATCAGTCACCAAGGCTATGACGTTGGATAGCAACGTGCCGTTCGCGACATCCTGCTGGGACCCGCTCAAGATGGACACGCGAAACTCTGAAGCAACGACTGCGATCGCGTGAAATGTGGTGCAAATAGTAGTCCACGCGCAAGCTTTGATTGTGCCCGACTCACCGGCACTGAGAGGACCGGCCAGCGCTTGAAGGGACGTTGCCCCGGCGCTGTCCGTTACAGTGTCGGCGAGCGTGGCTTGCATGCCGCGCGTCGTCATCCAATGGATCGGCTGGGCGACGGCGGGACTGTTATTCTCACTGGCTGAAGCTGTAAAGGTGAAGCTGGCAGTACTGCCCTGTGCGACATACACGGCAGATAATGTTGAAGTGAGGCTGTACTGATTTGCAGTTGCGGTGAACGATGCAACTTCAAAAAGCGTGTCTTCCGTTGCGA
>JAYVDT010000245.1:0-5646 GCA_043749265.1 Rhodanobacteraceae bacterium
TGCGATTGCTGACGCGGTGGATGGCGACAGTTCCGGTAAAGATCTGCATCTGCTGGGGCGGATTGCCCAGGAAAAATGCCATACTGGCCGGCGAAGCGAGGCGGGGGTCGGCGGGGCTGGCCGTGGCATCGATGGTGGTGACACCCATGTGGGTCTCCTGAAGTAGAGATGCCGGCGGGGCTGCATCAGCCAGCGAACGCCGTAAACGTGGTTTACGGAAAGATAGGCTCAAGCGAGATATCTGTAAAGAAGCATGTTCGGGCTTCTTGAAGAAGATCAAGAGAGATTCGCAATGCTGCAAGCGATTTTCGTGGCCTTGCTGCACGTCGCTGTGGATGGAGGCAGCGGGTGGTAAGGGGGGTTATTGCGAGGAGGTGGCGGTTTTGGAGTGGGGGTTGGCCCTTGGAGAAGGTGCCCGATAGGCCTTCATGCGCGCAGACGTGACGGCACGTTGAGCTTCGGATTGGGGCGGTTTTGCTATTGTGGCGGAGACCCTAAGTGCATAGGTCGATGCAATGGTTGTTACTTATCCCCACAAAGAGAACCCACTTCCCTTCAGGGTTCGCAACCTGTTCCCCATCCCCACCCGTCGCCGCCACCTGCCCCGCCCAGGCACACGACCGACCCATCCCCGACATCGCCAGGAAGACCAGCATACGAACGAGCGTTGCCAGAATGACTCTCTTCATCAGTCTCTCCCAGAAGTACCGGGCTCAAAGAAAGCGAAGTGAAAGAAGGCTCTCAGCCCTACACCGCCCGGTCAGCAACAATTCCGGATGCCTTAGGGCTCCAACTGCGCGGCGCACCGCTTCTAGGTGCGGTTCATGCGCGAGAGTCCATTCCGGAGAGCTGGGTTGTTGGTCTCTCTGTACTGCCGGAAGCGAGAATCCCAGCTTTTCCGATTTCTATGCCTTCGAGTCACGGTTTGGGGTCGGGCTCGGTAGATTACCAGTAGGAGTCGGGTTCAGGGCACATCCCGGAACACAAATGGCTCCCCAGAGCAGCCTGTACAGCAGAGGAGAAGTGCGCCATGCCATCCGCGAAGTCATTGCCAAAGTTGTCTATCGAGGCAAACCAATCTTCCCCTGAAGCCGTCCGAATCTTCCTACGGGACTGTCTCGTTCCTTTGCTTGCCAAGCAGTTTCTTGTAGCCCGGAATGCGTCAGTTCACTTCGCTTCAAAGGCTGAAACGCAAGATTCGACTTCCGGACCCCTGGGCAGGGAGGACGGTCATCGGACCGATCACACTCATGTCAAGTAGCCTCGGAACGGCACCTTATACTCTCGCGCTGCCCGGTGGGCACATCTCTTGTGCTCTCTATGCCAGGTATAGCAGCGACAACCAGCGGATAGCTTCGATCGAGGACCAGATCAGGATCTGCCGCGCCATGGCAGAGCAGAAAGGTTGGGTCCTGCTTGAAGATCACATCTATGTCGACGAGGAGCGCACAGGGCGAACTATTACTGGGCGTAGTGGCTTCCAGGCAATGATGGAGATGGCAAAGCGTAAGCAAGGCTCTCCGTTCGAGTACATTTTGGTCGCCGACGTCTCTCGCCTTGGCCGCGACAAAGCTGATCTTTTCAAGACGATCGACATTCTGACCTTCCAGCAAGTCCACGTCCTCTTTGTCGAGGATGGACTTGACTCAAAGGAGCCCTGGTTTGAGGAGGCGTTTCACTCGCGAGCACAACAAGCCGCCCGCTTCTCGAAGTCGCTAAGTATCAAGGTTCGCAATGGCCGGGATGGGCGTTTCATCGCAGGCTACAACCCCGGTGGAGGTTGCTACGGTTACGACAACGTTCCCGACGAGGATTTTACCCGCAAGGGTGAATATGGGCGGCCCGCGGTCAAGGGAGTGCTTCAAGTTATCAACGCCGAACAGGCGGTCATCGTCACGCGCATCTTCACCGCCTTCGCGACCGGTAAGAGTCTCGGGCGCATCGCGAAGATGCTGAACCTCGAAGGAGTACCGCCCTCGCAAATGGCGCGGAAGCGAGACAGGCCATCGTGGTGCAAGTCGGCGATTGCGACAATCCTGAGGAACTCACGGTACGTCGGCAAAGTCGCTTGGAATGCCTCGACTCAAGTACTCAGCCCGGAGACCGGGAAGTTTGAGCGACGCACTACTCCGGAGCACTTGTGGCTCCATAAGGCTATGGAACACCTCAGGATTGTCTCCGATCAGTTGTGGGAACAGGTGCAGGCCCAGTTCGTCCGGACGACCAAGGGGTTCGGCGTGGCACGCGCAGGAGGGATGAGCCGCACGGAACGCAGCCGCAAGTATCTATTCAGTGGTCTCTTGAGGTGCGGGGTGTGTGGCGGCAACATGACTATTACGACGACCAACCCGCCCGTCTATGGCTGCGCGGATCATCGGAACCGGCATTCCTGCGCCAACAAGAAGACTATCCGAGTGGATGTTCTGGAGAGCGCTTTCCTGTCAACCCTTGGGCAGCGACTTGAAGACGAGACCCTCAGCGAAGAACTCGTCCATTCCCTTTTGCAGCATCTCAACTCTGCGAGGGGAAAGGCCATCCAGGAGCAGATCGACGCGCAGGCTGGGCATCACAAGTTGGAGGAGACGCTGGGCTCTCTCAGGACCCAACGCGACAATCTTGTTCGCGCGATCAAAGAGATCGGTCACTCCCGGAGCCTGCTCGCTGAACTCACCGATGTGGAGGCGCGTATCGAACGCATCGAACAGCAACTGGAGGCATCAACCATCCCGCCTGCGAAAGCGGTTACTGAAGAAGAAGTGCGCTTGTTCCTAGCCGCCAATCGTCTGTCGTTCGCTGATTTAATGGGCGGCGAACCAGAGGCGGTAAGGTTCGAGCTGCAGAAGAGGATGTCGTATATCACGCTCACACCTTCGTTGGGTCCGGATGGGCATGGCTATATCGCGACAGGCGATGTCGGTCTATTTTCTCGCTCGGATGATGTAGTGCAGTCCAATCAGGTCCCCCTGATTGAACCGCACTACACGATTCCGATCAGGATTGAGGTCCAGGTCCGGCAGAAAAAGGGACCGGAGTTGCTTGCCGCCTAGGATATGTTCGAGGTCCCGTTGGAAGTAAGAGCAGTCCTTGACTTCGCGCTCTGTCGAAAGAAAACGTAGTTCGAAACGGAAGAGGGCCCCGGCCGGGGGTTCGCTTGGCTCTGGGACATGGGCAGTGAAAACCCGGCATCACAATTTTGTGTCAATTTTGTGTCACGGATATGCGGGAGTGGCGGGATCAGCGGAATAAGCGCCTTGCCGAATCAGCAAGTTGCTGATTCTAAGGATTTGGAAAAGGTTCGATCCCGACCCGCGCCTCCAAAATCATATTTGCCCAAACCAGGGTCTCCTAATTCGGAGGCTTTATTTTTTTGCGTCAAAACTAGCCTACTGGCTGACATCACATCCGACAGGGTCGCACGGTTGACCCAAATCGAGGTCAACCAGATGGGTAAGGTAGCATGCCCACCCACCCCGCTTCTACCATCTACGTTCGCCACTCGGCTAGTTGCAAGTACACAGGCGATAAGTTCACCATGCGCTGCGACTGCGGCAGGTAACACCGCTGGACTCAAGACGGCATAGGCAACGGACAAAACGGACACCCGGTCGTGGGCCAAGGCCGAGCGGTTGAAGCGGAATCTCGAAGACCAGTTGACGGGCGATGTGGCCGCGGCGGCGGGCACCCGAGACTAAGAATCTCCGCGCCGCGACGGGGACCGGCTCAATCACCCCAGACCAACTGCGACGGACCGTCATGTGGGGCTGGTACGAGGACCCTTTTGGGGGGCCAAAGCTAAGGCAAGTGCAGTCAGAAGAGGGTCTCACACGATTGATAAAGGCGATTGGCCTGCAGATACCAAAGTCCTACCGCGTTCCAGAATGGGCCGAAGACGACACTGTGGGACAGGCGGACAAGCAGTGTGAGCTCTGTGGCGGGGTTGGAAGCCTCAACACCCTTGATAAGTCTTACCCAGAGCACCTCGGGATCCAACAGTCCGTGAAGTGTTCATGCGTGAGGAAGTCGCCCACGCCCTGGAGACGTTCCGCATAGACCGGTGTTCAATGCGCCACTCCGGTTCGTGGATTTTCCCTGCTCTCTTAGGCGCAGCCACGGCATACCATAGGCCCTCGGCCGCCGCTTCATTGTCTTTTCCCTGACTATCGGCGTTGTTGAGGACGACCAAAGCGCGTAAATGCTCGTTAATATGGCGGGGATCTCTCACCAGCTCCGCAGTTTGATCGACACCCCAAACATCGAAGCTCCTGGGTTGAACCGGAATGATGACCATCTCTGCCACTGTGAGAGCCGCGCGAAGGCTTCCGGTATCGCGTCCACCAACGTCGATCACAATACCTGTGTACTTGAGGGCCAACTGTCGAGTTTGGTCGCGGATGGCCTTTCCATGCAACGCTACAGCTGTATAGCCCGTTTCCCCATCACTTTGAGAACTGCGCAACTCGGTAAAAGCCATCGCCGTTCCCTGCTCGTCCCCATCGATGAGGAGTGCGTCATGCCCTTTCCGAGAGAGTGCTATCACAAGGTTAACGGCCAACGTGGTCTTGCCGACGCCACCTTTTACATTTCCAACCGCGAGGATCACGGGGGCTTTCGATCTGATTTTTTAAACGATGGTGCATGAATGCCTCTGAGATATAAAACGATATCTTTTCGATGTCACTATCTAAAAACTCCCAAATTCAATTTGCAGTTAAACACTCGCGCCAGTGAGCCATTTTATTGGGCGACTTCTCATTCCACTATGGACCTCTCACTTCGCTATAAAGCGCAGCAAATCATGCTATACAACTCTCATGCCCCTCCTCGTTTTGGCCTTGCTGCTCGTCGTTACCCCGCCTGATGACACCGCTTCAGTCGTTGCTGCAGCCCTTCTGCGCGTGAAGCAGGCAGACGCGCGCGAACCCACCCTTACCCGTTTTCAGTTGGAACACAATCTAATTCTCAAAAGCAATGGTCAGCGCTCGGGTGAAAGTACCAAGCTCTACGAGCAGACCTGGATCAACGGGCTTCCTTACAAAATGCTCATAGAAAGAAATGGCAAGCCCATCGCAGGAGAGGAGCTCGCCCAGGAGCAGAAGCGTTACGACCAGTTTGTTGCCGAGCACAAAGCCCTCGATGAAGCCGAACGTGCTCGCATCAACCATGGAAAACTCCTAAAATCAACTCTCGATTTTGCCCGCCTTCAGACTTCGGCGTACCGCATTACGCAGCTCCGCCCCGACCAGTGCATTGGACGTCCGTGCCACGTCTACCTCGCCCAGCCTAACCATGCTGCCCCACCCGACCCCAACGCCAAACCTTTCACGTATCAGCTCTGGATTACAGATACACACCCTCTTCTAACCCGACTCACTTTCGTCCTGCCGGCCAGCTCCTCGGAATCTGGTCACGAAACCACCGGAACACTTGAGTGGGATCTTTTTAATGGCAATCCTGTCGAAAGCCATAGCTTCTTTATCGGCTTCACCACCGACCACGGCCACCTATTCGAAATTCACACGGACAACGTCTTTACCCGATACCGTCGTTTCGTCACAACCAGCACGATAACTGCCGTAGACCCCAGCCAAACCCCACCTGACGACCTTCAATAGAAGGGTCTATGGTTCCGGATGCCATTCGTCAACG